>CAIUHT010000067.1 GCA_903898975.1 uncultured Planctomycetaceae bacterium | reverse complement strand
GTCAACCCCACCCCCCGGTTCTCCGAAGCGGAGGGGACCCTCGAGCTCGTGTTCGACATCGACGAAGACCGCCCCTGGCTCATCGGCCGCATCCGCGTCCACATCCAGGGCGACCATCCGCACACCAAGGAAACCGTCGTCAAGAATCGCCTGACCTTCAAGACCGGTGATCTCGCCAACCGCAACGCCATCAAGCGGAGCGAACAGCGCCTGGCCGGGTCGCAGGTCTTCGCCGGGGCGGCCCCGGGCAGTCCCGATCGACCGCAGATTGTGGTCGCGCCCGCCGAGGGCCTGAAAGACTTCAAACCCAAGGTCAATCTCGCCCGTGGCCAACAGGCCGGCGAGGCCGACGACCAGGACGATGACACCCCGCTGATCCGCCGCCCCGTGACCCCGAAGACTGTCTTCGACGAAGAGCCGACTGCGCGGGATCGCCGCGGGGCCCATGTCCCGAACATCCGGATGCCCCTGCCGTTCGATGACCTCGATCCCGAGGCGGTCACCGTGCTCCGCGGACAGGACCCGGCCTTTGAGGGCGGGGCCGACAGCCCCTACCTGCCCGATGCCCCCCTGGGCGGGGCTGAATTGCCCCCCCTCGAGAACCAGGCCCCCGGCTATCTCGACACCGACGTGTTCCTGCGGGAAACCCAGACCGGCCGGTTGAACATCGGCGTCGCCGTGAACAGCAATCAGGGGCTGGTTGGTTCGTTCGTGCTCGAAGAGAACAACTTCGACCTGTTCCGCCCCCCCACCAGCTTCGCCGACATTGCCAATGGCAACGCCTTCCGGGGTGGTGCCCAGCAGTTCCGCATTGAGGCGGTGCCGGGGTCGCAGCTCAGCCGCTACCTCATGTCGTGGCGCGATCCGTACTTCCTCGACACCAACTACAGCCTCGGCACCAGCTTCTTCTACTACCAGCGGTTCTTTCCCAACTGGAATGAACAGCGGCTGGGTGGACGGATCTCGGTCGGTCGGCAGCTGACCAACGAGTGGTCGGCGTCACTCGCCCTGCGCCTCGAAGATGTCAACATCACCAACCCCAGTGTCCCCACGCCCCAACCGCTGGCCGAGGCCCTGGGCCACTCGTTCCTCTCGACCGTCCGGGCCAGCGTGGTGCACGATACCCGCGACAGCCCCTTTCTGCCCGGTTCGGGCCACTACGTCGAATTTGGCTACGAACAGGGCTTCGGTGAATGGACCTTTCCCAAGCTCGATCTCGAAGCCCGGCAGTACTTCACCCTCTACGAACGCCCCACGGGGGGGCACCGGCAGATTCTTGCGATCAGCGGGAACCTCGGGTGGGCGGGTGACGATACCCCCATCTTCGAACGTTACTTCGCCGGTGGTTTCCAGAGCTTCCGCGGTTTCGCCTTCTACGGCGTCACCCCCCGCGAACTGGGGGTTCGCACCGGTGGTCTGTTCCAGGCCCTGGGCTCGGCGGAGTACCTGCTCCCCATCACCGCGGACGACATGATCCAGGTGGTTGGATTCACCGACTTCGGTACGGTCGAGCAGGATGTCACGCTCGACAACTTCCGCTTGACGGTCGGGACCGGGTTGCGCCTTACAATCCCCGCGATGGGCCCTGTGCCGATCGCGCTGGACTTCGGCATCCCCATCATGCAGCAAGACGACGACAACCGGCAGATCTTCGCCTTCTACCTCGGCGTGCAGCGGTAACTGGCGGTCGCACACCGCGCCGAGGCACCGTCACGGCGCGGTTTGTCGGCTGGATTCGCCCCCAAGTCTCAGCGGGCGGTGATGACGCTGGCCGACTCCATCCCGGCGGCTCTTCCGCTCTTCCAGCCGAGGCTGGTTCCGAGCTCAGCGTTCGGCACCGCCGCAAGGCCCAGTGCCCCACAGGGGAATGGCAGTCCACCAATCGCGCCGGTGGGGCCCCCGGCGGGCCAGCCAACCCCACCGCCTGACGCACGTCCGCTGCGTGATCTGACGACCAATTGCCCCACTTGTTTGACGGCGTCGCCACAGGCCCCCCCCGCGTCACCAGGCGGTGTCGCCCACACGCCGGGCCCGCCTGCCCCTGGGTTCGCCTCCCCAGCCTTGACCCGGAATTCCCGCGAGTGGGGTTGGTTGACGGCGAACCGGCTCCTATCCCCGCCCCTGTCCCGCCCGCTCCCTGTCTGAACCGATTCCCACACTCTGGATGTGCCCCCCGGGTGGTCCAGCAGTCTTGCCCAATCGGCGAATTTGCTATATTGCTCGACTTCGGGCTGATTTGCGCACGCTCACCGCAGCCGCCCGACCCGGGGGGTCGGTCGGCTGATTCTGTTGACCAGAGGCTCTCGATTCCGAGAGCCCGGTCTCTTCC
>CAIUHT010000066.1 GCA_903898975.1 uncultured Planctomycetaceae bacterium | reverse complement strand
CTCTGGACGCGCCTTCGGCCGACACTCCAGTTGCAAACTTTGGGGGGGGCCGCGAAAGTGTGAGGCCGGGCTGGGGCAGTCCACTGGCGGCCTCAAATCTCTCTACGCGGGGGGCAGCTGAGTCTGCCGCCGCGGGGCCCCCCGCCCCAAACTGGTCGCGAAATTCGCAGCCGGTTTGGCAGTCCCGGGCCTGGCTGGGTCTGCCACATCCGCAGCACGGGACTTGTCCGGGCTCAGCTCGGCGGAGCCCGGCTGGTGAGGTCTCGAACGGGAGCATTCGAACGGGGAGCTTTCGAAGGGAGCCATCGGGCCCGTTGAATTCCGAATCTTCGGTGATCGCAACCGCGCTGATGAATCCGGAGCGCTGCGAACGGGGCTGAGGACGGTTCGTGCGACTGGAGGGGCGGGCGGCGGGTCAGGCAAGGGGAGGCAATCCAGCAGGACAGGACTGCACACCCGAGCACTGCGTGGCAGTGAGCGATTCCATCTGCAGGGGGATGAGAGAAGATGACCGACGGAGGCGAGCCGGTGCGGCGGGCGGCCGTTCACCCACTGATGCATGTGGCAGCCTTGGCCGCCTTCGCACTGGTGATGACCACGCTCACGCTGGTCATGATTCCACTCGCGGGGACCACTCCCCCCTGGTGGGACTGGTTCGAGGCCCACAGCCTGACCCTGTTCGCCGTGCAGGTCGCCGTCTGCCTGCTGGCCGGGATCCTCGGCATGGTGCTCGACGCGCCTCGAAAAGCAAACCAACCGCCACCGGCGGCCCCAACCGCAGTGAACGCGGAAAGCGTCGACAACGCCACGGCGCCGGACGCGGCCACAGTGAGTGCAGCGACAGGCGACGCGACAGCGGCCAACGCCACCACGGGGGCCACGCTGCACCAGCCCGCGACCAGCGCTCCATCCGCCAATCAGTAGCGGCCAGCCACGCACTCCGCCCATCAGCCTCGATAACATCCTGCGGTCCCGTGGGTTGGCACGCCTGGGGACGCTCGATTCTCTCCCTTCTCCGCCCGCCGTCATGAGCCATTCGCCCCGCCAGGAACTCGAGTCTCTCCGACGCCAGATCGAGCGGCACAATCACCTGTATTACCAGCAGGCGCAGCCGGAAATCAGCGACCTGGAGTACGACCGGCTGCTGCAGCGGCTGATTGAACTCGAACAGCAGCATCCCGAACTGGTCACCCCCGACAGCCCCAGCCTGCGGGTCGGGGGAGCACCGATCTCCGAGTTCCAGTCGGTGACACATCGGGTCCCCATGCTGTCGATTGACAATGTTTACGACGAAGCCGGGGTTCGCGAGTTCGACACCCGCGTGCGGAAGCTGCTCGAACCGGGCGAAGCGGTCGAGTACTTCGTCGAGTACAAGATCGACGGGGTCGCACTGGCACTGATTTATGAGGCGGGGATGCTGACGCAGGGGGTGACCCGCGGCGATGGCCGGACGGGCGACGATGTGACCCACAATGCCCGGACCCTGGCGGGGCTCCCCCTGCGATTGCAGACCGAGTCGCCCCCGGCCCGGGTGGAGATCCGCGGGGAAGCCTACATGGCGAACAGCGAGTTCTCGCATCTGCGGGCGGGGCAGATCGCCGCGGGAGAGAAAAAGCCATTCGCCAACCCGCGGAACGCGACCGCCGGGGCGCTGAAGCTGCTGGACCCCCGGCTGTGTGCCAAGCGTCGGCTGCGGTTTTTCGCCCACAGTGCGGGAGACCTGGAGGGGGCGACCTTCGCGAGCCAGTCTGAGTTCGTGGCCGAGGTCGAGCGGTGG
>CAIUHT010000065.1 GCA_903898975.1 uncultured Planctomycetaceae bacterium | reverse complement strand
CTTGCGGCGCACTCACCCGCCGAACTGCCCCAGTTCCGCGGGCCGATGCCGGGGTCCGGGTCGCCGGGACCAACGTGGGCCCCGCATTCCGGGCTCCCGCCCCGCGAGGCCCCGCTGCCGAGGCGACCGAAACCGCCAGCAGCACCACCGCACTCGTCCACACACCCAGCGCTCGCATGTTGATCTCCTCGAAGAAGTCCCGCCCAATTCAGCCCTGTGTGCCCCGCTGGCCATCCCTCTTGCACAGCAAAACCAGATGGCCACCACCCCGCCAGCCGCTTGGCACCCAGTTCATTCTCGACGTTTCGGCCGGGGGTGAATCCCGGTGGAGAAAAGCCCCGGGCACTCTCTTTCAGTCTGGACTGCCCATGGCACTGGCGACGGACCGCATCGCTCGATTGTACGGGGCTGGCGAGTGGGGAACCAGTTGAACTTCCCGACTGGGGAAGCTGGAGAAACTCTGCGGGCCAGGGGTGGTGCCCAGGCGGGCTCATCCCGCGTGTTGAATCTCCCTGCGCCGACCGGCATAATTTCCGCAGGAATCACAGTTTCGGGAGTTGCGCCGGTGGGGAGTGCCCCCCCGAGCTTCCGGGACCGCGCTCCTGCGTCCATTGGCCGACGACTCTTATGCCGCGGGTTGCCTTCCACGTTGCCCCAGCCCTCTGTTCACCAAGCCATGGCATCCCACTCGACGGGTTGCAGGCCCCGCCTGCTGCCAGCCGGTCGCACGGCCAGTTCACCCCGCTCTGCGCAATCCTGATGTTATGGCTTGGCCTGAGCCTGGTGGGCTGTGGTTCGAAGCCTGCGGTGGAATCGGCAGCGTCTGAAGACGGGGGTGCGGCGGGGGCGGACAGTGCGGGTGACGCCGCGACCGACCCGGCTTCCTCGGCAGGATCACGCAAGACCGCGGGGAAGAAATCGACCAGCAAGCGGAAAGGCCCAGGGATTGGGGACATTCCCCGCGATGCCTGGCCCGAGATCTTCTTCGACAATCCCTCGGCGGTCGCGGCAGAGAGCGGAGCCGTGGCGGGCACGGGAGCGGGGTCCGCAACCGCCCCCAACCCCGAGATGGCTGCTGCCGGGGGGAAGCCCGCCGACAAACCGGCGACCGAAACGGCGAACCCGCCGGCGACTTCTCCCGCCACCAGCGACCCGGCCCCCCCGGCGACCGAGACCCCGGCGGGTGGTGTTTGGGCCGCGTTGTTGCCCACAGAGGCATTCGCCGACGAAGCCAAGTCGCTGCGGGCGGCGCTGACTTCCAAACTGCAAAGCGTGGGGCAGTACAACGGGGCGTTCCGCGATGTGCAGGTCGATGCCGCAGTGCTGGCGGCGTTGGCTCAGATGGCCGACGAATACCCCGAGGCCCCGTCATGGAAGAAGCACGCGCCCCTGGTGCGGGACACCGCGGCGGAAGTTTGCCGGGAGGCCGGTTCGGTGGGGGACAAGTTCTTCAAGCCGACGCGTGAGGCGTTCGACAAGCTCGACTCGCTGCTGTCCGGGAGTGTCCCGCCGGGGCTGGGCGAGAGCCCGGCGAAGATGAGCTACCAGGCGTTCGCCCCCCGGCTGGCGTTGATGAAGCGGCTTGACCGCTCGCACAGCTGGCTGAAGTCGAACGTGAACACCGCCGATTTGCTGAAGAAAGAGAGCGAGCGGGTCATTCGCGAAGCGGGGGTGTTGGGGGCGCTGTCGCAGGTGATCCTGACAGGGGGCTACGACGACAGTGACGACGAGAAATACCAGGAGCTGGTGTCGAGCGTGCGGGACGGGGCCAAGGGACTGGTGACGGCCGCGCAAGAGGCCGACTTCGACGCTTACCAGAAGTCGCTCGACGCCGTCTACAAGGGGTGCACCAGCTGCCACTCCGAATTCAAGAACAACTGAGATGTTGAGCAGACGGCAAGTGGCCCAGTCCCTGGCACCACCGCATACGCTGAAGTGACCGCCTGTCGGGGCGCTGCCGAAACCTGACAACACACTTCCATCGGTCCAAACACTTTCACCTCGCGTCACGCTTCCCCCTCACAGCACCCGCCCGGCCCGATGCACCGCCGGTCACCCTGGACGAAAGATTCTGCCATGCTTCAGTTCTTCTTGAAGAGTCGATCCCGGGTCGCGCTGCTGACCGTGTGCCTGTGCTGCGTGGCCCCCGGGGCGAGTTGGGGGGACGTGATTGAGCTGAAAACCGGGCAGAAGCTGGAGGGGGAGGTTCTGAAGGAGAGCCCAACGGAACTGGTGGTGGATATTGGCGTGGAGATCATCCGCGTCCCGGCGGGGCAGGTGAAAAGCCGGACAGCTTCGGGCAATGCCACACCGGCCACCCCGGCGGTCGAGAAGCGCGAGATCTACAGCTACGCCGATCTGCCCGCCCGGTCGGTGAAGGAACTGTCGGAGAAGTTTGGCGAGGGGGTCGTGCTGGTGCAGACCCCCAGCGGACTGGGCTCGGGCTTTCTGCTGGACGAGCGGGGCTTCTGCGTGACGAACTACCACGTGGTCGAGCAGGAGACGCGGATCGCGACCACGATTTTTCAGAAGAACGAAGCCGGGGAGTTTGTGCGGCGGCGGATTGACGACGTGGCAATCATCGCGCTCAACCCGTTCTTCGACCTCGCGCTGTTGCAGATTCCCGTACAGAAAGATTTCAAGTTCCAGGTCACACACCTGGCTCGCAACAACGATCTCCGCGAGGGGGACGAGTGCTTCGCGATTGGCAACCCACTGGGGCTCGAGCGGTCGGTCTCGCAGGGCATCATCAGTACCCGGAACCGGAATTTCAGCGGGATCACCTTCATCCAGACCACCACGCAGATCAATCCGGGCAATAGTGGCGGGCCGCTCTTCAACCTGAAGGGCGAGGTGATTGGTGTGACCAGCATGAAACTGCTGGCGAGTGAGGGGTTGGGGTTTGCGATCCCCGTCGCGTATGTGAAGCACTTCCTCGACAACCGCGACGCGTTCGCGTTCGACAAGAACAACCCCAACACGGGGTTCCGATATCTCGAGGCCCCCCGTCGGCGAAACTTCGCCAAGCCCTCCACCAGCCCCGCCCCCGCCCCCTGATCGGTGACGACGTCTCCCTGCGGCCTTTGAGCTGGGCGAGTGACTGGTTGATTGACCGATTGACGGACTGGTACGGGTGGAGGAACCACCCACTGGCCGGAGCGAGCGCGCGGACGTTGCAGCGCGCGGTAGTTGCACAGCGAGCCGCCGGTCCAATTGACCGGTGGCCGACCTTAAGCTCGACGAACTCTCGCTGGCGAAGCCAGTTCGTGTCCAAACTGCCCGGGTGTGGGGGGGTTGTGCGCGGTTGAACTTGGTGGTGGAGATTCCCTAGACTCGGGCCACTGACGGGGGGTTTTTCACCGGGTTCGTGCCAGGGACCTGTTCGCGTGAACCGACCACCGCGTGACCGCAGTTTCGGGCCGGAAGCTGCCTGGGCGCGGCCGGGTCTCTGCCCCGGCTCAGGGTACCTCTGTTTATTTCCCGAAGTCCCAGGGACTGCCATGAATTGTTCGAGTCTGCCCGTCCGTTGGCCCGCGGCCCCGGTGCCGTTCGCATTTTCCCGTCAGGGCCAGTCGTCCCGAGTGACCCGGCTGTCGGTCCGGTCCCTGCTGTCGCTGGTGGCGATGGTGGGGGGGCTGGCGGTGGCAGGTCCGGCGTGGGCCCAGTCGGCCACGACGGTGTACCGCGGGGGCGACATCCTGACGATGCGGGGCGAGACCCCCGAGTATGTCGAGCAGCTGGTGGTGCGTGACGGGAAGATTGTATTCGCCGGGGCAGCCGCCGAGGCGACGAAGCAGGCCGGTGCGAATCCGCGCGTGGTCGACCTGGCAGGCAAGACACTGCTCCCCGGGTTCATCGACACGCATGGGCACATGGTCTACTTCGGCAAGAACCTGATCGACGCCAATCTGCGCGGGGCGAAGAGTATTGCCGAAATCATCTCGCGGATGCAGGCCCAGGCGAAGCGGATGCCCGCGGGGGCGTGGATTGTCGGGTTCGGATACCAGGCCCGCGACCTGGCCGAAAAACGCCCCCCCTCGCTCGAAGAACTGAACCAGGTCTCGGCCGACCGCCCGGTGCTGGTGGTCGACAACTCGGGGCACCTGGGGTCGGGGAACAGCGCGGTCTACAAGGCGTCAGGCATCACCGCCGCAACTGACGACCCCGAGGGGGGGAAGTTCGATCGGAAACCGGGAAGCCGCGAGCTGAACGGCCCGATGGAAGAGACCGCGCTGAACGCTGTGCGCAGCCAGCGGCCTCCATTCACTGGTGAGCTGGCCGATGAGGTGATCACTGGGGCGGCGGCGGTCTGGGCCAGCCATGGGCAGACCACCGCGCAGGACGCCGGGATTGGCCTGGGGAACGACGACATCTCGATTGTGCGGAACGCGATCGACAAGAACCTGCTGAAGATTGACTTGTACCTCTGCGCGAAAGATTCGGTGACCGACGAGTCGATCAACGCGGCGTACGCGGTGGCGACCGAGTTCAATGCGAAGCCAGGTGAAACTTCGGCGAAGCTGCTGGCGGCCCGGCCTGATCTCGACAAGCGGTACATCAACCGCGTGCGGCTGGGGGGAATCAAGTTTTGGCTCGACGGGAGTCTCGACACGGCCTGGTTCACGCAACCCTATCCCAACCCTCCCCCGGGCAAGGAGGAGGGATATCGCGGCTATCAGCAGGTCCCCACCGAGGTCCTGGACGCGGCATTCGACCGGTTCTGGACCAGTGGCCTGCAGTTGAACATGCACATGAATGGCGACGCGGCGGCCGACCAGGCGCTGAACGCGATTGAGCGGGCGATTGCCAAGCATGGCGCCCGCGACCATCGCCCCGTGTTCATTCACGCCTCGTACCTGCGGCCCGACCAGATCGACCGGATCAAGAAGTGCGGCGCGGTGCCGACGTTCCTGACCGCCTCGATCACCTCGGGGGGCGACGCGGTGATTCACATGTGGGGTCCCGAACGGGCGGCTCGGTCGCTGGCCGGGCAGACCTTCGTCAACCGCAAACTGCCGTTCACCCTGTCGCATGACGCCCCGGTCTCACCCTCACCGGCAATCATGCCCCTGGTGGCCCTCGCGGTGACCCGGGTCTCGGGACGCGGGACCATTGTGGGACCCGACGAACGGGTTTCGCCCTATCATGCCCTGCGGGCTGTGACGGCTCATGCCGCGTATCAGATCAAGGAAGAACAGGCGAAGGGGACGCTCGAGGCCGGCAAGCTGGCCGACCTGGTGATTCTCGACCGCAACCCGCTCAAGGTCCCCCCCGAAAAGATCATCGACATCTCGGTGGTCGAGACGATCAAAGAGGGGACAACCATCTTCACCAAGCCTGCCCGTTGATCGACAGGGGCCCGTCCGCGTTCGACACACCGGCTGTCAGGGCTCACCCCTGGCAGCCGGTCTTGTCGTCGGAGGTCAGCAACGGGACGACATGATCGACCATCGTACGACCGCCCCGCCCTGTCGGCCGGAGCGCTCGCTGGCCCCCTCACAAATCCGTCGGCTCGTCCCCTGCCCGAGCGGGATGGGAACAACCCACACCTTCGGATCAAGGGCCTCGCCCCACCGCTCGCGCATGCCTGATCCTGGAACCGCCCACAAGGGACCTCAAGCGCAGATGACCGGAGTCGCCTCAAGTTCGCATCGGCTGCCCCAGCACGACCGCCCGCCGCGCTGGCTGCGAGCAGCGTGCCACGGCAGCATGCAATGGCGACGCGCGGTGGTGTGCGCGATGGTGCTGGGGCTGTGGGTCATGGGGGGCGGGAGGAATGGTGGGTGGGAACAGCGGGCCGGGGCGTGCCCGGCGTGCCTGGGCCCCACCGCACCGCCTCTCTCCCTGGCCCAGCGGGTGGTGAATTGCGAGTTGGCCCTCCGTGCCGCCCCCACCGCGGCGCCGCGACAGTTTCGCGTGCTGGGCGCCTTCAAAGGGGAGGTCCAGGCCGGCGACCTGGTGGAACTCGCCCCGGCTGACGCGCCTCCGATCCCTCCCCGCGGCGACCGGGAATCTCTGCTGGGATACGAAACCCTCGCCCGTCGCTGGGTCTTCCTGGGAGAGATCGCTCCGGGAAACGCCGAGTGGCTGGCCCAACTGGCTCCCCTCCGCCGCACCGCCGACCTGACCCCCGCCGAATGGTTGCAGCGCGCGGAGTTCTTCCTCGCGAACCTCGGGGCCGACGAGGTGCTGCGGGATGAAACCGCGTTCCGCGAACTGGTGCGAACTCCGTACGCCACCATGCGGCAGCTGCGCCCCCGCCTGGACGAACGATCGCTGTTCCAGGCTCTGGATCCCGAGCGACTGCCCCAGCGACGGGCCCTGGCCGCCCTGTTGCTGGGCATTGCCGACACCGCAGGAGCACGCGACTACATCGCCCGCGAACTGGCGCCGGTACTGCAGGCGGAAGCGACTTCGCAGAAACCTGCGACAGTCCCGGGCAGTCCCGCAAAACCATCGGAGCCACCGACCACCACCAAGTTGGCAGGCCAGCCTGCGAGCGAACGCGGCACAACGCTTCGCAAACCGGGCGAGCGGCCCGACCTCGCCGCCCTGCTGACCGCGCACCTCGAACGCCACGGACCCGCCGTGCTCCCGGCACTGACGCAGAGGCTGTTGCTGTCGGCACAGGCGACGCGCAACGAGCGGCAGGCGTTTCTGCTGGCGTGCAGCATCCACGGCACCGCGGACGGGGCGGTGTCCCGCGACGAGGTGGCGGCACTCTTCCAGGAATTGTTAGCGAACCCGGAGGATGTCACGCGGTCGCTGGCACCGACGCTGGTCGCTGACCTGCAGGCGTGGTCGCGGTGGGGGGCGGTTCCTCAGGTCACTCGTCTGCGCGACGTGACCCCACCCGACGACCCGGCCCGCGCGGTCTACGACCAGTATCTCGAGTTGGCGCGAAAGGCCGCAGGCGGCGTGTAAACCCGATCGCGGGCCACGCATTTTCTATCGCAGGGAGCGCGGTGAACTCCAGCGACAGTGTCATGCGACCAGTGAATCTTCCGGGAGAAGACAGCCCGGTGGCGGCACTGCGGGGGACTCTCTCATCGGGGAACTGCAACGCGGGCCCGTTGCATGGGTGACGTGGGCCAGTGCCGGCCGGTTCCGTCTATGATCTTCCATGAGCGGCTGAACAGGGGCAATAAAAAGTCCACGACAACAGTCGGTCTGCCAAAGCCTACGTCAGCCTTTCATTCCGAGGAGTCAACTGGACCGACCGGCGGGTGTCGACGGTTTCGGCCCGGCGCTCGGTGGGGTCGGCATTGTTTCCCACAGGTGCTGGCACCGTCTCTCTCCCATTCTCTTTTCCCTGCCACAGCACGAATTTGTCCCACGCCTCTTCCATTAGCGAGTTGCCCGCGGCCGATCCCGCCGAGCTGGGGTTTGACGCCGCCGCGTTGAATCGCGTTCCCGCCCGCCTGCAGCAGTTTGTCGACCGTGGCCAGATTGCCGGGGGGTTGGTCCTGGTCGCCCGCCACGGACGGGTCGCGCTGCGTGCTGCCGTCGGTTGGCGCGATCTGGAAACTCGTGAACCGCTCGCGACTGACGCGTTGTTCCGCATCTATTCGATGACGAAGCCCGTGACGTGCGCGGGGGCCCTGTTGTTAGCCGAGCGGGGAGAGCTCGATCTCGACGCGCCGATCGAGCGCTGGCTGCCCGAGTTAGCCGAACGTCAGGTCTGGAGGGAAACGGGCTGGGTCGCGGCCCGCCGGTCGATCACCCCCCGCGACCTGCTCAGGCATACGGCGGGGCTGACGTACGGCCCGTATGGCAACACCCCGGTCGATCAGATGTATACGCGGGCGCGGTTGCTGGCCCCCGACCAGACTCTGGCCGACCTGTTGGTGAAGCTGCAGTCGCTGCCACTGATCTCGCAGCCGGGCGAGCAGTTTCAATACGGCGTGGCGACCGATGTGTTGGGCCGGTTGATTGAGGTCATTGCCCGGCGGCCGCTCGGCCAGTTTTTGCACGAGGAACTGTTCGCTCCGCTGGGGATGAGCGACACGGGGTTTTGGGTCACGGAAGAGAAACTGCCGCGACTGGTGACCAAGTACAGCTTCGCGGAAGGGGTGGGGCTGCGTCCGCTTGAGCGGGCCGAGCAGTCGACGTTGAGCCAGCCACCCCGGCTTGTGCTGGGGGGGGCGGGGCTGGTTTCCACGCTCGACGACTATGCCCGGTTCTGCCAGATGCTGCTCTCTGGCGGGAGGTGGGGGGAGCGGCGGGTGTTACGGGGCGAGACGGTGGCACACATGACGACGAACCAGTTGGTGGGCTCGGCATATCCGGTCAAGGTGACGACGACACCGTGGGCTGGGGTGGGGTACGGACTGGGGGTCTCAGTGGTGTGCGAGAGGCTGTCGGCCGACAGTGGCGTCCCCGTGGGGGAGTACGGCTGGAGCGGGTCGGCGTCGACGCATTTCTGGAGCTCGCCCCGCGACGATCTGTTCGTGATTGTGCTGGCGCAGGTCATTCCCTTTTCGCTGCAGCTGGAATGGGCTCTCAAGCCGCTGGTCTACCAGGCACTCCGCGACCGGGGCCCGATGACGGGGCCGAGCCTGGGATAGCCGCGTGCTATGACCGCGTGCCGCCAGAGCACTCAGACCCGCCGACTTGAGCCACCGCTGCGGCAATCGGGCGAGCTCAGCGGCCCCACTCGCGCAACCACGCCGACTTGGTCGCGGGACCGACGTCGGCGAACAGTGAGGACGTGGCGTGAGGGGGTCGCGCTGCGTCAGGGAAACTCGATGGAGATTTCATCGAGGCAGACGTAGCCCTCGGGGAGCCGGCGTCGCCAGACGGGGTAATCGCGTTCCGGGCGCAACTGGTGCGGGTCGCCCGCGAGCGGCCCCATGGGGGCGATGGTGAGGGGGAACAACACCAGCAGAATATCGACGTTGGCATCGCCCAGGACCTTCTCGAGGGGCCGCGTGCCGTAGTAGTCGGCCCGGTCGGTGCGTGTCCCCAAACAGGTCCACTGGGCGGGATCGGGCCGACAGACCACCGTCTGCTCCGAGAATTCGGGGGTGACTTCAAAGGTCTGCCCGGTCAGCAGCCAGCCACTGCACAGACCCTCATGCACCCCCTGGGCCAGGAAGCAGAGGCGGGCCCCCTGGAGGTCGAGTTCCCCCTTGAGGCGGAGGCGAATTGTGGCATCGGTGAAGCGGGTGCCGAAGCCCCCCGTGATGAAGCGGTTGACCCCCGCCACTTCCCGCAACTGTTCCCCCGGCGCGCCGCGGGTGTGCAGCATGTACAGCAGGTGCAGGTAACCCGCCCCGGGGGGCGCGTGGTTGTAATCGATCCACCACGGACTGCGACTGATGGCGCAACTGCGGTCGATCTCCAGTGGCTTCAGCCCCAGGTGATTTCCCGCGAAGCCAAACCATCCGCCGGGGCCGTTGTCAAAAGTCTCGCGATAGATGCGGGGGGTCGCCATGGTTTCGTGGAGTTCCAGGGAATTCGCCAGATCGAAATATCGGCTCCGCTCCAGTGCGTGGCCGAAAGCCAGGGGAGGCTGCCTGTCGTTCAGCCCCCCGGCAACTCACGCATCGCATCTCAGCGTCGTAGCGAACCTGGTAGCTGGCCGTCACGTCGCGATGGCTGCAGGGTACTGGAAGGATGTGTTCGTGGAGACTGACTGAGGCGCGTCGGACAGCACCCGCCCCCCTGTAGAGGTCGCGTGAGAAGCACAGGAGCGGATCAGTTGCGGGAGAACAGTTCCACCACATGCCCATCCGGGTCATGGCACCATGTCTGCACGAACCCGTCGGGCCGCAGGCTGGGTCCGCCACGGACTGTCACCCCCGCCCGCTTGAGGTGCTCGACCGCCGCCCGGCAATCGTCCACCTCGAACGCGAAGTGAAACACCCGGCCCGCCGTGGCGGGGGGAGGAAACATGGGCAACCCCGCCGGGCCGGAAAGATCGTGCTGCAGAATGAGGTGGATCTGCGTCGCCCCGGCCTGAAACCACAACCCGGGAAAATTGAACCCGGGCCGGGTCGTGGGCTGCATGCCCAGCAGATCGACATAGAACTTTCGGGTCCGTTCCAGATCGGCGACCACCAGGGTCACATGATCGATCGTTTTGACCTGGATGGGAGGGAGTGCCGGGGGGGCCTGGGCGGAACTGTTCATGACATCTGCGGGCTGGCGAGGAACGACTCCCGCGGGCAGCCAAATGGTGCCGCGGAAGGGACGGTGCCGAGAGGCGCGGAGACCCGCGGCGCCTCATGAATCTACCCGACCCCACGGTGATTGAGGAGTGAGTCGCCCGGTGGCGGGCCGGGATAGACTGGGTTTGGCTGGGTCGGATCGGGCTGGGCTGGGGTGCTACCGACCTCGGATCCGTGAGCCCGATGGCAGACAGTCCCTGGGTCGGAGGCCACTCTGCGCCTGCGAGTGCAGCACGCCCGCCCCGTTCCGCTGCCCAACGGAGAGGTGTCGCTTTATACTGGAGTTGCGGAGTGACTCCGCGCCGTCCCCCACCTCACCGACCGAGAGGTCTGTCGTGACCCGCTCCCGCCGTTCGCCCTCGCCCCCCCGCGACAGTTTGTCGCACCCTGTGCTCACCTCCCGGGCCCCTGTGCCAGGGCCGGTGACCACGCGGACTGCTAACCCCCTCGCCGCTCTCGATCGGCCCGGCCGGCGATTGACCGCCACGCTGTGCGCAGTCGCCCCGCTGCTGGCTCTCTGGCTGGCGGGGCTCTGCTCCACAACCCTCCGCGCCGAAGACCCGACGTTCGAACTTTCGCAACTTCCCCCAGCGGCCGAGGGAGCGATCGATTACGAACAGCAGATCGCCCCGCTGCTGGCGAACAAGTGCGCCAGCTGCCATGGAGCCAAACGGCAACGCTCCGATCTGCGCGTCGATACACGGGGGGCACTGCTGAAAGGGGGGAGCCGGGGACCGGCGGCTGTCCCCTCCCAGCCCGCGCGGAGTTGGCTGCTGGCGGCCGCTTCGCGCCAGATCGAAGAGTTGGCGATGCCCCCCGAAGGCGAACCGCTGACCGCGGACGAAGTCGCTGTGTTGCGGGCCTGGATCGAGCAGGGAGCCAAGGGCCCCGACGAAGTCGCCCCGCAGTCGCTCCCGTGGAGTTTCCAGCCCATCACCCGCCCCGCGGCTGGACGCGGCCCCGGCGCGATCGACCGGCTGGTTGAACAGCCTCTGGCCGAGCGCGGATTGACCCTTTCGCCCGAGGCGGACCGGCGGACCCTGCTCCGCCGACTGACGCTCGTGCTGCACGGGTTACCCCCCACACCCGAGGAGGTCGCCGAGTTTGTCGCCGACACCCGCGTCGACGCCTGGGAACAGCAGGTCGAGCGGGCACTCGCGAGCCCGCGGTTTGGCGAACGGTGGGCCCGGCATTGGCTCGACGTCGTCCGCTTCGCGGAGTCGAACGGGTTCGAGACCAACCACGTCCGCTCCAACGCCTGGCCCTACCGCGACTACGTGATTGGATCGCTGAATTCCGATCTTCCCTACGACCAGTTCGTCCGCGAGCAG
>CAIUHT010000064.1 GCA_903898975.1 uncultured Planctomycetaceae bacterium | reverse complement strand
GTCGCCGACCTGCAGCAACGAGGCCTGCTCGACGACACACTGGTGGTCTGGGGGGGAGAGTTTGGGCGAACGGTCTACTGCCAGGGCCCGCTGACAGCCGAGAACTACGGGCGTGATCATCATCCGCGGTGCTTCAGCCTGTGGCTCGCCGGAGGGGGCATTCGGCCCGGCCTGACGTACGGGTCGACCGATGAGTTTTCTTACAACATTGTCGACAACCCTGTGCATGTGCACGACCTGCAGGCGACGCTGTTGCATTGCCTGGGAATTGACCACACCCGGCTCACCTTTCGATTCCAGGGACGAGATTTTCGCCTGACCGACGTGCATGGCCGGGTGATTGAGCCGCTGCTGGCCTGAGCGGTACCACGCCGACGCAACCGTTCATTCCGTTGATAAATCGGTCCCAATTCGGTCACGCACGTGTAGCAAACCCACCGGCCATCGCGCACACTACACAAACTTCACTTCCCAACGGGCCAATCCTGGCCCACGGGTTCCTGTCGGGCGAGGTCTGGCGTGTCCGAAACACAAATGCAGATTGGTGGAACCGAGACCCTGGCGACCCCTCCGGAGGGCACCCGAACGCCGGTCGCGACTGGCCCCGCGACTGGCCCCGCACACGGGGTGGTCACCCGGCCCGCGTCGCGGCGCGGTCGAACGCTGGGGGCGGTGATCTCGCTGGGATTGCACCTAGCGGTTGTGGGATGCCTGGCGGCATGGTCATTCGCCACCGATCCTCCCGACCTGTCCCTGGCCATCGAATCACTGTTCAACGACGCCGAGCGGCCTCCGGAAGAGTTCACGCAGGCGCTTCCTGAGGTCACCACGCCCGCCGATCGGATCAACCTCGTCGCCGGTGGGACTCCTGGGGGAACCGCCACCGGAGGGAGTGGGAGTGCGGGGGTCCAGGTCTCTGAACAGGCGATTGCGAAGTCCGAGAGTCTCTCGGATGTGGTGGTGGTACCCAATCTCGACGGGCCGGCCTTGCCCAGTGGCGACCGCCTGGGAGACGAGTTGGGGAGCGAGCAGATTTCCGGGGAAACCGGGGCCTTGGTCGAGGGGTACGGCCCGGCCCTGGACCGCCTGACGCAGGAGCTGGCCCGGCTGATGCGTCAAAGCAAGGTGCTGGTGGTCTGGCTGTTCGACGAGTCGGGGAGCATGCGGGACGATCAGGCCGATCTGCGGACCCGAATTGGGACCGTGTACGAAGAATTGAAGCTGTTCAAGGGGGAACTGGTGGACGACGTGCTGCTGTCGTCCGTTGTCAGCTTTGGCAAGGATCTGCACTACCAGACCCCCCGCAAGCGTCCCACGTCGGACCAGCCGACGATCATGCAGGCGATCGACGCGATACCCGTCGATAAGACGGGGGTCGAGAGCACCTGCCAGGCGATTGAGGCGGTTTTGGATGAGTATCGGGCCTACGCCGTCAGCGGCAAGCGGAAGGTGGTGGTCGTCGTGGTCTCGGACGAATCGGGCGATGATGGCGAGCGGGTGGAGGAGGTCCGCCGGAAGGCGATTACGATGCGGGCCCCCATCTACGTGCTGGGGCGCGAGGCGGTGTTTGGGTACCTCTACGCCCACATCAACTGGGTGCATCCGCAGACCGGCTACACCCACCGGTTGCCCATTCGGCGGGGGCCCGAGACCCCGTTCGCCGAGCAACTCCCGTTCGACGGTTTTCGACGACGGCTCGATGCCACGATGAGTGGGTTTGGACCCTATGAGCAGGTCCGGCTGGCCCGTGACACAGGGGGGATTTTCTTCCAGTTGCCGCACGAGGAGCAGTCGCTGAACGACTTCGACGCCCGCAAGTACGCGGCACTTGACATGAAGGAGTACCGACCCGACGTCGATTCGCGGCGGGCCTACGCCGAGGAGCGGGACCGCAGCCCATTTCGGCGGGGGATCTGGGAGGTGATCGGGCTGTTGAACCCGTTTGACGCGAAGAATGGGGAGTTGGAGCTGCCAGTGGAGGCGTGGTACGCGCGGGACGTGACGGCGGCGCGGGAACCGGTCTTGGGGGCGTTGGCAAGAACGCGGAAGACGTTCGCCCAGTTGACGCTGGCCGAGCGGCGGTTGCAGGCGTTGCGGGGGGCCCGGGGTGGGGAGCCTTCGCGGCGCTGGCGGGCGAATTATGACCTGATGCTGGGGCAGGTGATGTCGTACCGGGTGAGGCTGTTCCAGTATGGCCTGGCGCTGGATCAGTACCTGCGCTCGCTGCCGACGCGGACCTTCGCGAATCCGCAGAGCAATCAGTGGGCGGTCAGTATCGGAGGCGACGAGCTGTTGCCGCCCGATCCTGAGCAATTGCGGGCTCTGCAGGTCACTGTCGAAGACCTCGAGAAGGCGAAGGCAAATGCGCTGGAGCAGTTTCGCCGCGTGCAGCAGGAACATCCCAATACCCCATGGGCGGGACGGGCGACGTGGGAGTTGACGAGAGGGTACGGGATGCGATTTGTGGAGCGTTACATTGCTCCTCCTCCTCCTCCGCAGCCCAACGCACCGCCGCCGCCTCCACTCGAGCCGATTCCAAACCTGTAGATTCGATGTGAAACCAATCAATTTTTTGTCACCCTTTCCGTTCGAGCACCATGTCGATCACGAAACCCAAGGCTGGGGGGCCTGGGTGATTTAATTGTAAATCCATGGCCGGATTTGACTTAGATTCACCAGCGAGGTCGCACGCAGGCCGACCTGAACCGAACCGCCCCGCTGCCGGCCCGCCCCGCCTGTTCTCCGATTCTGATTGCAATCGGCTTTTTCATCCGATAGACTACAATACGATCGGTCTAAGCTTGGGTCGATGATCAGCTGCGACCCGAGGGGACTAACGGCACAATCTTCGCGGCGCTCTCGGGTGCCAAGAAGGGGGGCGATTTACGGCAGTTTGTGGGGTCAACCGCTTGAACTTTCACAAGTTTTGGTGTTTGGGCTGCAAACACAGCTGGTGTCTCAAGTGACGCGAGAGGTGGACTTTCGCTGATTGTCAGCTGGGATTCGTCGTGTGGTGGAGTTTCGGGGTCGTCGTTTCGCAGGATTTGACAGCACCCGTTCATTCAGTACTGCAGCAGAGAGGGAGAGGCCATGAGGAAATGTGTGTGGGGCTTGATTGCGGTGGCTGTCTTGGCGTTCGCCAGGCAGGCATCTGCCGCGATCATTGTTGTTGATGATTTCGTGCAGCCTGCTGGTACGACAACGACGCCAGACAATCCGATCACTACGTCGCCCGCTGGCACGGCCCAGAATATCAGTCGGTACCAGGGTAGCTCGGGTTTGACGAGCATCATTGGAACGGGTGATGTGCGGGAGATGAGTGCCGCAAACAACGTTTCGACGTACACGACTGCCAATCTCGGTGGAACAAACCCTGTCAACACCGATAACGCCGCTGCGATTCGCTACTACTCCACTGTGAATTCTGCGACCGGAAGTTACAGATTCGGGAACGCCTCCACTCGCTACGGTCCGGGTACGAATACGGCAACTACTGCCGTGCCGTCGGGCTATGCTGGACGAGGTCAGGGTGGTCTTCAGTACGATGGCGTCCGGAATACGACGGTCTCCCAGCAACAATTGGCAAAGTTTGGATCAACCGCTGCCCCGTTCGGTCGGAACATCAATGGAACCAGTACGCTGGATCTGTCAACGATGAAATACTTGGTTTTCGAGAACCTGGTCGTCGACGGATCTGGAAAGAGTCAGTCTACTGGAACTGGCGCGCCCGCAGGCGGTGTGACCAACAAGGCGTTCGCGATGACGGTGACGCTGAACTCGCGGACAACTGGCGCTGCTCAGTACCGGTACACAAGGGACTTGCTTCTGACTGATGACGCCAGGTACTTTTATATGCCCCTCGGTCCCAACAATACTATTGCACAGACCAACCTTGAGGGCACTGGTTGGAATCGAGTCAGCGCTAGTTCGACCTCTACGGCACCCGTGACCTTGAGTCAGATTAGCGGCATCCAGATCTGGTTCGAAAACACTGCCATTGGCTACTCCGTCAACTCTAAGGTCAGTTTCGACAGAATCTTTCTGACTGATGAAATCGTTCCCGAGCCCAGCACTTTTGTGTTGCTTGGATTCGGTGGGATCGGACTCGCCTTGTGCGCTCGGCGTCGCAAGGCTTGACCACGGCTTCTGGATCCAGATGATTTGGGCGGGCCCGTCTTGACGGGCCCGCCTTTTTTTTTGCACGGTCGGATCTCAATGCCAGAGCGTAGTCAAGCTTTGAGTCCTGCAGGGGCAGCTGTCCAATGGAAGCGTAAAATATCTGTCTGAGCTTGGTTTCTGGGGGCCGCCGAGGGGATCAATTTGTGAGATCATCGCAGCCAGTCGGGTGTTCCGACCGTGCGAGACGCGCTGGATCACGCTGCCGTAATGCTTTCCTGAACTTCGCTACCGCGGTGGAAGCCTGACACCCGTAACGGCATTGGAGGCCGGGGGATGGGACGAGGGCTAAGTCGTTATCGGAGTTTGTTGAAGCGAAGTCGATGTCGTGCGGGAGTCGCAAGACGCGAGCAGGAAGTGCGGGACTGTCGGCAGTGTTGTGGTCTTGGATTGTTGACGCTCGAGAGAGTTGGGCACTAAATTCTGGCCTCTCCTGTCCGCACGGCTTTTTCGAAGGATGATTGGGCGATGCTCGCAAATCTCAAGCACTGGTTGGTCGCCCTTGCGGTCGTGTTCGCCACCGGGTGTGGTGGACCGAACCCGCCCGGTGCGAACGAGGGCAAGCCCGCGGTGGCATCCCCCGGAGCTGGGGTCAAGGCGACAGACGATTTTAAGATCGTGATCATTACCAATGGGAGTTCTCCCTTCTGGGATGCCTGTGATCGGGGCTTGAAGGATGCCGGGGAAAAGCTGGGTGTCCGCGTCGAGTTGGTCCGCAACGACGCCTCGGAGGGGGGGCAGATTCGGCGGCTCGAGCAACTCGCCTCGCAATCCGACGTCAAGGGCGTCGGCATCTCGGTGTTGGAGGCCGACGCCAGCGGGGTCGCCGAGCAGATGCTCGCACTGCGAAAGAAGGGGGTCCATGTCATCACCGTGGACAGCGACGGGCCTGCCGAGGCTCGAGCGGCGTTCGTGGGGACGAACAACCTGGAAGGGGGTCGGGAACTCGGCCGGCTGGCCGCACAGTTGCGTCCCGAGGGAGGGCAGGCGGTCGCCTTCGTGGGTCTGATGGGTGCGCAGAACGCGCGGGAACGAGTGGGGGGCTTCAAAGAGGGGCTGGGGGAGAAGATCGAACTGATCGATACCATGGAAGATCAGGTGAACGAATCGAAGGCCCGCAACAACGTGACAACTGCCCTGGCCAACCATCCCAAGCTCAACATCCTGGCGGGGATCTGGTCGTACAACGCCCCGGCGATCACCGATGTGCTGCAGGCCAACGGTCGGCGGAAGGAGTTCACCACGGTTGCGTTTGATGCCGAGCCGAACGCCCTGGTCGCGATGGAGCAGGGTCTGCTCGATGCGATGGTGGTGCAGAACCCGTACGAGATGGGCTACACGGGAGTGACGCTGCTGTATCACATGATCAAGGAGGACAAGGGGGCGGTGGACGGCCTGCTGAAGGGGGAGACGGTCTACGACACGGGCCTGAAGGTGGTGGTCCCCGATGACTCGTCGCCGCTGAAGAGCAAGTACCGGGTGACCCTGGGTGATTTCCGCACCTGGTTGACAGAGAAGGGACTGGAAGGCTCGTGAGCCGCGAGACGTTCCGCATTCCGGCCCCGGGCACGCGCGTCACCACCCGATCGAGTACGAGTCGCGGTAGGCTGGTTCTGCCTACCGAACTCTGGCTGCTGCTGGCCAACGTGCTGGTGTTCCTGGCGGTGTACGCCGGCGACCCTCGCCACAGCATCGCCTCGGCGAACAGCCTGCAGATGCTGACGGCCGATGCGGCCCTGCTGGGACTGTTTGCCATCGGGATGACGGTGGTCATTATCTCGGGGGGAATCGACCTCTCGGTGGGGACGGTGATCGCCTTCGCGAGCGTGGTGTTCACCATGGTTGTGCGCTGGCTGGTCCCCGCTGCACAGCTCTCCAACAAGGTAGGAGGGGCGACGCCGGGGGTGCTGCTGGTTGCCACGCTGGTGACCCTGACCGCCTCGCTGCTGGTGGGTCTGTTGCACGGGGGACTGATCAACCTGCTGCGGATTCCCCCGTTCATCGCGACACTGGGAACCCTGATTGGTCTGCGGGGCGCGAGCCGACTGCTGGCCCAATGGGCCCAGGGCTCGGACAAGATCTCACTCTCGGCGCCATTGTTTCGCGCCCTGTACAACACCACGGTCGACCTGCCCCTCCCCTGGCTCGACACACCGCTCAAGTTGCGGTGGATTCCCCTGCTGGTCTTCGCATTGGTGGCGATCGCCGTGGGCGTGCTGATGACCCGCACTGTCGCCGGTCGACATCTCTACGCCCTGGGGGGGAACGAGCAGGCGGCTCGACTGTGCGGGATCCGCACCGGTCGTCTGCGGATCCTGGCCTACATGGTCTGCTCGGGATGTGCCGGGCTGGCGGGGATTCTCTACGCTTCCCGGGAAGGGCAGGGGAACTCGATCAACCTGGGGGTGGGGTACGAGCTCAACGCCGTCGCGGCGGCCGTCGTGGGAGGGACCAGTCTGCGGGGTGGTGTGGGCACAATCAGCGGAACCATCTTGGGGGCGGTCTTCCTGACCCTTGTGATCAACGGAATCGGGTATCTCATCAAGATCGACGCGTCGCTGTATGAAGGTCTGCTGGTCGGGCTGGTGGTGATCCTGGCGGTGGCGGTGAATCAGGTGCGCCAAGGGCGGGGCCGGGTATGACGGATCCGGGTCTGCCGGGGTCGGAACGGATGGGGCCGAGCCGGACCGGGCTGGGGAACACCGAGCCCGGCACCCCGGTGATCGAGGTGCGGGATGTGTCGGTGCGGTTCCCGGGAGTCCTGGCCCTCGATCGCGTCTCGCTGGCCATCCAGCCCGGGACGGTGCATGCGATCGTCGGGGAAAATGGGGCGGGCAAAAGCACCCTCATGAAGCTGCTTTCGGGTGTGCAGACCCGATACACCGGCGAGCTTCAACTGTGGGGAACCCCCGCGCAGTTTCACTCCACCCGCGATGCCGAGGCGGCGGGGATTTCGATCATCCACCAGGAACTGAACCTGGTGGAGGAACTGTCCATCGCGGCGAACCTGTTCCTCGGTCGGGAACTGCGGGTCGCCGGGGGCTGGTTGCGGGATCGCGCGATGCGCGAGCGAACCCGCCACTGGCTGCGGCAGGTGGGCTGTGAGCTGGATCCCGAGCGGTTGGTTGGAGGGCTGCGGGTTGGGGACCAGCAGTTGGTCGAGATCGCCCGGGCTCTCTCCCGCGAGAGTGATGTGCTCATCCTGGACGAGCCGACCAGCGCCCTGACGCAGACTGAAGCCGATCGGCTGATGGCGCTGATTGGCACGCTGAAGGCCCGCGGCGTCACCATGCTTTACATCTCGCACAAGATGGATGAGGTGTTTCGGATTGCCGACGCCATCACCGTGCTGCGGGACGGGCGGCTCATCGACACCCGTCCCACCTCCCAGGCCACTCCCCGCGAGATCGCCCACCTGATGGTCGGTCGCGACATCGTCCCCAGCGAGACCGTGGCCCCCAGGACTCCCGGCCCGGTGCTGCTTGAAGTCGAGGGCCTGTCGCTGGCACGCGTTGATCAGCCAGCGCAAGACCGGTTGCGGGACATCAGCTTTGAGGTTCGACAGGGCGAGGTGGTGGGGCTCGCCGGGTTGCTGGGGGCGGGCCGTACCGAACTGCTGGAGTGCCTGTTCGGGGCCAGCCCGCTGCCGTTTCGCGGCAATGTCCGGCTGGCCGGTGAACCGCTTGACTTTCGGCATCCCAGCGAAGCCCTGGCCGCCGGGGTGGTCCTGATTACCGAGGACCGCAAGCGACTGGGAATCTTCGACGATCTGCCCGTCGGTGCGAATATCACCCTCGCGTCGTTGTGGCAGAACACCCTGGGGGGACTGGTCGTCGGCGCGCGGGAGCGGGAGCAGGTCGGGGCCACCATCGAGCGCCTGCGGATCAAGACCGCCGGGCCAGGGGGCCGGATCACCCAGCTGTCGGGTGGCAATCAGCAGAAGTGCCTGCTGGGACGGGCGCTGCTCATGCAGCCCCGGCTGCTGCTCC
>CAIUHT010000063.1 GCA_903898975.1 uncultured Planctomycetaceae bacterium | reverse complement strand
CTCCCCCTCACCAGCCTGCTGACCATCCGCGACTTCGGCATTGAACCCCCCGCGGTCTGAACTTGCGGCGGCCTCTGCCAGCGGTCGATTCCGGCGGGGCTGTCCCGGGCCGTTCTTGATTCCTCTTTCGTGGGCAACCGTCCGTGGGCGACCGTCCCGGGCCCCTCCCGGCGGTCCCACCGGCCCCTTGGCAATGCCACTTTCCCCCCCGGCCAGGGGGAATTACGATTTCCGCAACCCGGTGTCTCTCCTCGCGTGGCGGAGTCTCCCCTTGATGCGTCCCTGGTTGCCCCCCGTGCTGCTGCTGTTGGGATTGGTCGGGGGGCTCGTTGCGCTCGGGGTCGACCAGCCGGCCGACGGGGCCGAGCCCGCCGAAACGCCGGTTGATTTCCAGCGTGATATCCGCCCGCTGCTGGCCCGGCACTGCTACCGCTGCCATGGCCCCGATGCGGCGAAACGCCAGGCCGACCTGCGACTCGACTCGCAGGCGGCCGCCACCGCGGACCTTGGCGGCCGTCGGGCGGTGACCCCGGCTCATCCCGAACAAAGCGAACTGCTGACCCGCCTTCGGACAGCCGACGAATCGCTGCGGATGCCCCCACCGAGCGCCGGCCCGGCACTGGCTGCGGTCGAGATCGAGCGACTGGAACGCTGGATCCGGGACGGGGCACCATACGCCCCGCACTGGCTCTTCGCCCCCCTGCGCCGTCCTTCCGTGCCGGCTGTCGATGCCGCACCCCATCCGATCGATGCCTTCCTGCAATCTCGTGCCCGGCACGCGGGGCTCGACCTCTCGCCGCCCGCCGCACCCCGCCAGTTGCGACGCCGCATCGCCCAGGATCTCTGCGGGTTGCCTCCCGCCCACCTGGGGCTGGCGGATGAGCCGCGCACGGCCACAGACGCCGACTGGGGTTCCCTCGTCGACCGCCTGCTGGCTCACCCCGCGTTTGGAGAACGGTTCGCCACCTTCTGGTTCGACCTGGTGCGTTATGCCGACACCGTCGGCTATCACGGCGATCAGGAGCATGCGATTTCCCCCTACCGTGACTATATGATCGAGGCGTTCAATCGCAATCTTCCCTTTGACGAGTTCACCCGCGAGCAACTGGCGGGAGACCTGCTTCCCAATTCCACCCCGCGGCAGATCATTGCCACCGGATACAACCGCGTGCTGCAGACGTCGCATGAAGGGGGAGTCCAACAAGCGGAATACCAGAAAAAATACGATGCCGACCGGGTCCGCAACCTGGGGCAGGTCTGGTTGGGGCTGACCACTGGTTGTGCCGAGTGCCACGACCACAAGTACGACCCCTTCACCCAGCGCGACTTCTACAGTCTCGCCGCCTACTTCGCCGACGTCGACGACACCCTCAGCTTCCAGGGGGGAGACAGCAATCCGACCCGCCGCGAACCAGAGATCGAGGTGTTTGAAGAGCCCGACCAGGAGCGGTTCGCGACCCTCACCGCGGAAGTGACCGCCCTGCAGGCTGGCGAGCCGAACGCGCAGACCGCCGCACAGCTCAAGCGGGTGCAGGCCGAGTTGGCCTCGGTCCGCAAGCAGGCCCGAAGAACGATGATCACCCGCCGACGCGAGCCCCGGGTCATCCGGGTGCTGCACCGGGGGGACTGGCAGGATGAGACGGGAGCGGTGGTCGAAGCCCGCCCGCCGATGTTTCTTGCGGGAGAACTCCCCGCGGGGCCGCGCACCCGGCTGGACCTGGCCCACTGGCTGTGCCACGACGCCGCCGGCCAGACCTCCCGCGTCTTCGTCAATCGCCTCTGGGCCATGCTGTTTGGCGAAGGACTCTCCCGTTCGCTCGATGACAGCGGAGTGCAGGGAGACTGGCCCAGTCATCCGGAACTGCTCGATTG
>CAIUHT010000062.1 GCA_903898975.1 uncultured Planctomycetaceae bacterium | reverse complement strand
CCCCTGCGGGAAATCGCCCGTACCAGGCGCACCAGGCGGGCCAACACGGTCGTCGCAGCCCCGAAATCGTCAGCGCACCCCAAAACCGAAAGAACCTCCACGAAGCCTGGTGCGGGCGGCCACAGCCGGTCCCAATCCAAGTCGCTGGCATCGGCCGCAGGGGCGGCGAGGAAGCGACAGGTCCGGCCCCTTTGCCGCAGAGCTTCGAGGGCCTGCTCCACAAACTCCGAGTGATCGCCCACGATAAGAATTTCGGGACGGTCGCCTGGAGTGGTCGATCCGGGCGGAACTGGTGGAAGCGGGATCCATGCGCATTCATAGACTCCCAACTCGGTCGGAACTGGCTTGACTGTGACCTGCGTCGCGATATTTCGTCGGGGAGTACCCGCAGGAATCCAGAAGGACTGCGTCTGAAACGGGTAGTGCGGCAGGCTGACATGACTCTGAGCCGAGACCGCGTGGAGAGCTTTCCAGTCGATCGACACACCGTTGGTGAACAGCCCCCCCAAGGCCGCGAGCATCATGCCCGAGGGTTCGGCGTCTCGGCGGAGCGATCCAAACCATTGTCGGGAGTCGTCGGAGGAGAGGCACTGCTGGCCCAGGGTGACCAGCACAGGGTGGGGACCGGCCTCGAGGTACAGCCGGGCCCCCAGTTTGTCGAGTTCCTGCACCCCCTGCACGAATTGCACTGTGCTGCGGACCTGCGTGACCCAATACTCGGGGTTGGTCACTTCGGTGTTGGCCTCTCTGCCCAGGACGCAACTGATGAACGGGATCTTCGGGACGCGGTACTCGACCTGGGACGCCACCTGCCGATAGGCGGTGAGCATGGGCTCCATCAGGCACGAATGGAAGGCGTGGGAAACCTGCAGCGGCTTGGCGGCGACCTGCCCGGCCACCAGGTGCGCGCGGAGTCTCTCCAGCTGGTCGAGAGGTCCCGACACCACCACCTGACGCGGGGCGTTGATGGCCGCGACGCAGAGATCTGGACCACCTTCCGGCAGGCGTTCGACAATCTGATCGGCTGTGGCGGACACCGACAGCATCCCTCCCCCGGGAGGGAGTTGCTGCATGAGCCGGCCACGGGCGGCGATCAGCCGCAGGCCATCGGCCAGCGACATCCCCTCGGCCACCACCATGGCGACATGCTCGCCGACACTGTGCCCCAGCACGAGGTCGGGACGGACTCCCCAGGAACGCCACAATTCCGACAGCGCGTACTCGAGCACAAAGAGCGCCGGCTGGGTGTAGCCCGTCTCGTGAATCAGATTGGCGTCGGGACCGGCGGGATCGGCGAACAGGACCTCGAGCAGCGGTCGCGGCAGTTCCCCTTCCAACAACCGAGCGCAACGGTCCACCGCCTCGCGAAACGCGGGATATTGCTCATAAAGCCCCTGGCCCATTCGCGGCGATTGGCTCCCCTGCCCCGTGAACAGCAGCGCCAGCTTGCCCGCCTTCGGCGGGCTCACAACCAGGCTGCCCCCGGCAGGTGGCCGCTGGTCTGCCAAAGCCAACAGGCGTGCGGCGGCATCGAGCGGGGAGGTGACAGTGACGGCAGCCCGACACTCCATGTGCCGGCGGTCGAGAGCGAGCGTGGCCGCCACATCGGCCAGGTGCAGTTCCGGTCTCTCGGTCAGTTGCCGCGCAAGGCGACGCAGATGATCGCCCAGGGCTGCGGGGGTCTTGGCCGAAGCGACAAGAAGGTGGGTGGTCGGGCTGCCCACACGAGTGACGGGTTCCGCCTGTTCGGGAGGCTCTTCCAGCACAATGTGTGCGTTCGCTCCACCAACACCAAACGAGTTCAGTGCCGCGCGTCGGGGGGCGGTGACAACCGTCCCATGCTCGCTCCAGCAGGAAGGGGGCCAGTCGGCGAGTTCACGCTGCACTCGGAATGGCAGCCTCGCGAACGGAATCTGCGGATTGGCGACGTCCGACGTGAGCGAGGGCACCAATTGGCGATGCTGAAACTGCAGCAACACCTTGATCAGCCCCAACATCCCGGCCCCGGCCTCGAGATGTCCCACATTTGGCTTGATCGAACCGATGGCACAGACCGGTCTTGGGGACTGGCCAGCAGAGTCTTCCCGGCCAGCACCGTATCCCAGCTCCAGGCCACGAATTTCGATCGGATCTCCCAGGTGCGTGCCAGTGCCATGGGTTTCGATGTAGGAGACCGAGCGGGGGTCGATCGCGCTTGCGGCCAAAGCCTGGGCTGCCGCTTGGCCTTGAGCGACCGGATTGGGCGCAGTGAATCCGACTGTTCCATGACCCGTGGAGAGGGCGCTTCCCAGGATGATTCCGCGAATCCGGTCTCCCGCAGCCAGCGCTTCGTCGAGCGGCCGAAGCACGACGACGCCACACCCCTCGCCCAGAATGGTGCCGTCAGCAGTTGCTCCAAACGGACGGCATTCGCCGGAATTGGACAGAATGCCCAGACGACCAAGCTGGACGAAACGCTCTGGATCAAGGATCAAATTGACACCACCGACAACTG
>CAIUHT010000061.1 GCA_903898975.1 uncultured Planctomycetaceae bacterium | reverse complement strand
TGCTGCGTCGGCTCGACCAGCTGACGGGGCACGCTCCCGAGGAGGTCACCCCTCTCCCCGCGCGAATTCCCCGCGTGCAGCAGGTCGATTTCGACGAACCTGTCGCCGATGCCGGGTGGCTGGAACCGTGCCTCGCCCAGCAACTGGACGAACTGCTGACGCCGCTGCAGGCCGGGCGACGGGGAGCCCGGCGAGTCGAGTTTCGACTGACGTGTGCCGGGGGGGAACTGGTGGAATTCGCCCTCGGCGCGGTTCGTCCCCGCCCGGCGGGCCGGCATTGGCACGACCTGCTGCGGCTCTCGCTCGAGCGGCAACCTCTGCCCGCGGGGGTGGTGCGGGTGCAGACCGAAGTGACCGCCGACGGAGCTCTCGAGACCTGGCAAGAGAGCCTGTACGGGCCAACACAACCGGGGCAGCGGGAATTCGAGACGCTGCTGGAGCACCTGGCGAGCCGGCTGGGAACGCGGGGCGTTCTGCACCCGCGCCCGGCCGCCGAGTTACTGCCCGAGCAGGCGAACGGTTTCACCCCCGTCGCCGAACCGGGGGCCGACGCCACGCCACGCGGGGGGGCCAGCCCCGCCAGCCAGGTGGCGGGCCAAGAGGGCGGGCTGGCTGCCAGCCGGGAGTTGGCCCCCGAGGGGGCTCCCGAGCTGGAAACGGGAGCGCGGCCCCTGCGGGTGTGGAATCCTCCCGTGGCGATTGCGGTCCCCGCGTTGACCCCGGGAGGGTGGCCCGCGCGGTTTGAAGCGGGGCGGGAGACGCACCGGGTGATCCACGCCTGGGGCCCCGAACGGTTCGAGACCGACTGGTTCGCCGAGGAACCCATTCGCCGCGATTACCACCGCGTGGTCACCCACACCGGCCGGCAGTTCTGGCTGTTCCAGGACCTGGAACAGGGCGCGTGGTTTTTGCAGGGAGCGTTTGATTGACGGGGCCCTGGTGAGCGCGTGGGCAATTGTGGTGCGTGGTGCGTGGTGCGTCTTTCTTGGTCGACGTGGTTTGGCGTGGCGAGTGATCGGCGCGCGGAAACCTGGTGCCTGGTGTGTGACTGGTTGACTTGCTGGTTGTCGAATGCCCGATCCGCCCCCCAATCAGCGTCAGCCCCGTCCACTGCCGGGCTTTCACCCCGGACCAGCCAGCGCTCCCGCAGTTCCCTATGCCGAGCTGCACTGCAAAACGAACTTTTCGTTTCTCGAGGGGGCGTCGCATCCCGATGAGCTGGTGCAGCGGGCTCGCGAGTTGGGGCTCTCGGCCCTGGCGATCACCGATCGGCACAGCCTGGCGGGGGTGGTGCGGGCTCACGCCGCCGCCCGCGAGACCGGGCTCCCCCTGCTGATAGGTGCCGAGGTCTGGCCCGTCGACGCTCCTCCCGCGGTGCTGCTGGCCCAGGACCGGGCCGGGTACGGGCGATTGGCGCGGTTGCTGACGCTGGGTCGGCGGGCGGCCCCCAAGGGGGAATGCTGGCTGCGGTTCGCGCAAGTGGCCGAGCACTCGCCAGGCTTGCTGGCGGCGGTCTTCACGCCGTCAGCCACACAGCTTCGGCAACCCCGCGCACTCCCTCCGGCCGACTGGCAGGCCGCCGGCCCAACCGCCCCGTTCGAACCAGGCGCCGGCGGCCCCCCTCGCCGCGAGCCGCCGACAGTCGCCGCGCTGGCGGGTTACCGCGAGGCGTTTGGCGACCGGGCGGCCCTGCTGGCCGAGCTGCACCGTGGCCCCGATGACCGCCGCTGGCTGGCCCGGCTGGAGGCGCGGGCCAAGGCGGCCGCCATCCCGCTGCTGGCGGGGAACGACGTGCATTACCACGACCGGGGGCGGCGGCCACTGCAGGATGTGCTGACGGCGATCAGGCTGCGGGCTCCGGTCGCCACGCTGGGGGATCAACTGTTTCCCAACGCCGAGCGGTGCCTGAAAGGGCCGGCGGAGATGGCGGCGCTCTTCGCCCATGCTCCCGACCTGGTGGCCCGGACCGCCGAGTTCGCCCAGCGGTGCCACTTCTCGCTCGCCGAACTGCGGTACGAATACCCCGAAGAACTCTGTCCCGCGGGGCGGACGCCGCTGGAACAGTTGCGGGAGTTGTCCTGGCGGGGGGCCCGCGACCGCTACCCGCATGGCATTCCCGAGCGGGTCAGCCGGCTGCTGGAGCATGAACTCGCCCTGATCGCCGAGCTGAACTACGAGGCGTACTTCCTGACGGTCTGGGACCTGGTGCGGTTTGCCAACGAGCGGGGAATCCTGTGCCAGGGGCGGGGCTCGGCGGCGAACTCGGTGGTCTGTTTCTGCCTGGGGGTGACCGCGGTTGACCCGGCCCACATCGACGTGCTGTTCGAGCGGTTCATCAGTCGCGAACGGCATGAAGCCCCCGACATCGACGTCGATTTCGAGCACGAGCGGCGGGAAGAGGTCATCCAGTACATCTACGAAAAATATGGCCGGGAGCGGGCGGGAATGACCGCCGCCCTGAGCTGTTACCGCCCCCGCTCGGCGGTTCGCGACGTGGGGCGGGCACTGGGGCTGTCGCTCGACCGGGTCGACACCCTGACCGCCGCGCTCGAGCACTCGAGCCAGGACGAGCGGCTGACCGCGCGGCTGCGGGAGGCGGGGCTGAACGTCCACTCGCGGCTGGCCCGCCGGCTGCAGGAACTGGTGGGGCAGCTGCTCGATTTTCCCCGGCATCTCTCGCAGCACGTGGGGGGGCTGGTGATGACCCGCGGTCCTCTCTGCGAGCTGGTCCCGATCGAGAACGCCTCGATGCCCGGCCGGACGGTCATCGAGTGGGACAAAAACGATCTCGACACGCTGGGCATCCTGAAGGTGGACTGCCTGTCGCTGGGCATGCTGTCGGCGATCCGGCGCTGTTTCGACCTGCTCTCGCGCCGGCATGGGCGGGAGTGCACCCTGGCGAACGTCCCGGCGGAAGACCCCCACGTCTACGAGATGATCTCGCGGGGGGACACGATGGGGGTCTTCCAGATTGAAAGCCGGGCGCAGATGGCGATGCTCCCCCGGCTCAAGCCCCGCTGTTTCTACGACCTGGTGATCGAGGTGGCGATCGTGCGGCCGGGGCCGATCCAGGGAGACATGGTGCATCCGTACCTGCGGCGCCGGCAGGGGCTCGAGGCGGTCGACTATCCCGACGAGCGGATCCGGGCGGTGCTCGACAAGACACTGGGTGTCCCCATCTTTCAAGAGCAGGCGATGCGGCTGGCAGTGGTCGCCGCCGGGTAGTACCGCTTCAGCCATGCCGAGACATACACCAGCCGCGCGAAACTCGCCGCGTGCGACTCGGGAAACCCATACTCGCCAAACCCCCGGATCTGGCGGAACAGCCGCTCGGCGAACTCGGGGGAATAACCCCG
>CAIUHT010000060.1 GCA_903898975.1 uncultured Planctomycetaceae bacterium | reverse complement strand
TCGCGCCCCCCGCTCATTTCGCAGTTCCTGCCAGAGGGGCTCCACCAGTTCCGCCCGGTACCCCTCCAGGGGCTCGCGGGTGGGCAGGAATTCGGGCAGGGGGCCTGCCAGCAACGCCTCTTGCAAGAGCGGCAGCTGCGTTCGATCTGCGCCAATGGTGAGCCGGGCAATGCGCTCGGCGATGGTTGGTGCCCGCCCCCCCGCCGCGGCCTGCGCAAACACCTGCTCCAGTTCCCGGCGGGCCACCTCCCGCGCCCGCGGCTCACTCAACGGAGCCCGCACGCGAGCCCAGTCACCGGGCTGCGCGGTTTCGAGCTGCGCGACCGTCGCCGCCACCCCTTGTTCAAAATCGCGCCGGGCCTGCTGCCGCTGCAGCCACCAGCCCCCCAGTGCCAGCCCCAGCAGCAGCGTCACGGTCAGCAGCGTGCCGCGTCCATGCACGACCGCCGCGCGGGCCAACAGCTTCCGCTCGGGCTCTGTTCGATCCGCCGGCTTCGTCCACCGCCGGATCTGCAGGTGTTCCGCCAGCGTCGGCAAATGCCGGTTCAAGGGCTGCGCGTTCCACACCCGGCTCCGCTCCCGCAACAACAGCTTCGCCCGCCCCTCCGGCGTTCGCCCCAGCAGCTCCTCCAGCCACCGCCGCAGGCTGGGCACCAGGTAGTCGTGCGTCAGGTGGTAGTTCGTCGTCCGGTCGCTCTCAGCCCCTGCCACCCCGGCTTCTCCCGCCGCTGAGGCTCCCATCGCTGCCGCTGCGCTCTCCCGTGGCTCCTCCCCCTCCTCGAACTCCGACTTGTTCTCTACGGGACTGACCAGCCGGAGTTCGGTGTCGAGGATCCGCAGCAGTTCCCGTCCCTCGGCAGGTCGTTTCTCATAGCCCGCGACGGCGAGCAGTTCCGCCCGCGACCGCCAATGCCCCTTGATGTCACTCCCCACCTCGGGCAACAACGCCTCCAGCACTTTGCGCGCCCCCTTGGCGTGCCTCTGGTACTGCGGGAGTGCGTCCTCCGCCTGGAATGTCTGCTCCAAAAAGGCCCGCCCCACTCCCTCCGCCCCCCCGACCTCCAGCAACCCCGCCGCCGTCCAGCGTCGGGACTTGAACATCTCCGCGAACAGTGCCAGCCGGACCGGAACGACTTCCTCCTCCTCGGCCAAACCCTCAATCGCTCCTTCGACAAACGCCTGCTGGTCAGCCGACAACTCCCCGGGCTCGCGGGGGAGCTGCCCAAACGCCCGTCCGAACGCCGTCAGGACCTTGCCGGCATGCTCCCGGCCAAACCGGGGGACCACCCCCCAGTTGTCACCCAGCTTGAGCGGCGCTTCCAGCACCAGCAGGAACCGCGTCACGCTGAAGGCGTAATCCTGGCGAACGAGCAGCAGGCATTGCAGCCGATCTCCCTGGCACTGCCGCAGTCCCTCCGTCAATGGCAACCCCCCATGGGCCGGGTGCGCATGCAGCCACTGCTCAAACTGATCGAGCACCAGCAGCAGCTTCCGTCGGCCCAACCCCGCCTCCCCCCGCCGGACCGTCGCCAGGGCGGAGACCAGGTCGCGAGACTGTGCCAGCCGCGGCAGTCGCCGGACCAGCGCCGCCAGCAGCTGCCGCTCGGTTTCATCGGGCGTCGCTTCGAGGTAAATCGGCAGCACGTCGGGGTCGAGCCGGGGGAGCAGCCCCGCCTTCACCAGCGACGACTTCCCGCACCCCGACGCCCCCAGCAGCAGCCCCACGGAAAACGGCGTTCCGTCGGGGCTGGGGTCGATGCGCTGCTTCCAGAACCGCAGGCTTTCGGGCAACCCGTCACGATCGCGGGCCCCGGGGAGCAGTTCCAGGAAGAACCCCGCATCGTCCTTGTCGAACGATCGCAATCCCTTGGGCACAATCGCCACCACGCGCGGCGTCTCTCCCGACCCGCTCCCGGCGCCCGGGCTCCCGGCGGCAAGGCTCCCGGTGCCCGGCGGACCCGACCCGGGGGTCACTGCCCCGGCGGGGGTGGTCATCCCGCTCCCCGCGGCCAACGGTGTCAATGGCGTGGCCACACCCGGGACCGTCCCCGCACGCCCGGTCCCCCACACCACCCCGCTCAGTTGCCGGAGGTCATCCGCCAGGTCCTGCGCCGTCGAATACCGCTCGGTCACGAACTTGGCGAGCGCCTTCAAGCAGATCCGTTCCAGCTCGGGGTGGACCTCGGCGTTGATCTGCCGGGGGGGCTTGGGATCGTGCTGCGTCACCTGCTGCCTCAGCTCGCTGAGGCCGGAGCCCTTGAAGGGGCGCCGCCCGGTCAGCAGTTCATACAGCACCACCCCGAGCGAAAAAATGTCCGTTCGGCCGTCGATGCGGTGCCCTTCCCCGCGGATCTGCTCGGGACTCATGTAGGCGGGTGTCCCGGCGAGGGGCAGGGGTTGTTGCAGGTCGATCTCGCGAATCGCCAGCCCGAAGTCGGCCACATACACCCGTTCCTGCTGATCGAGCAGCAGGTTGCCCGGCTTGATGTCGCGATGCACCACCTCGGCTTTGGAGCGGTGGGCGTAATCGAGCGCCTCGGCGACGTCGATGACCAGCTGCACCGCCTGCCGCAGGGGGAGGGGCGACTGCTTCAGCCGGTCGGCCAGCGTGCAGCCCGCGATGTACTCCGAGACGATGAAGGCGGGGACTTCGGGAGTGCTGCCGACCTCGAACACCGGGACAATGTGCGGATGCTTGAGCTGCGCGACGGTGCGGGCTTCGCGGACCCAGTTGTTGCCAAACTCGCGGAGGGCCCGGGCATTGGGGACCTTGATGGCGACTCGTCGCTCGAGGTCGTGGTCAATTGCCAGGTAGACATCACCAAAGCCGCCGGAGCCCAATCGGCGGAGGACGGCAAACCGACCGATGGACTCCAGTGGGGCGCGGGGAGGAGCCAAATCGGAGGCCGCTGCAGGCCCGGGGTTGCCACTGGTGATGACGGTCGCCTCGGGCTCAGGCCGTTCGCCGTCGGAGTCGGAGTCGG
>CAIUHT010000059.1 GCA_903898975.1 uncultured Planctomycetaceae bacterium | reverse complement strand
GGTCTGTTAACGGGCAGTTGAATAGCGGTTGAGAGACTGTTGATAGACGGCTGGCAGCGTGTGGGGCCGATCGCCACCGCGAGCCCATGCCGTTGTCGATGCGAGTGACGTGGACCCCAATGGCACTAACTCAAGGTGTTAATCGTTTCCCTGTAAGAGTTTGTTTGAGTTGTTGACGAGGTCGTTTCATCAGTGGGAAGTTCTTCGGGCGTCGCTTGCGGACTCGCGGTTCCTGGCGATTGGGACGGTCGGGAAGCACCGTCAACAGGCTTGGCGGTGAGTGCGGCGTTCGGTACCGCATCCGCTGCAGCGCGCTGGTGAAACCGAGCCGTTCGACTGGCAGCCCCCGCTGGATTGACTCGTCCACCATCTCGCTGCGGATCAGGTTGTAGACGATGGCGTAACACGTCAGCTCCTTCCGGATCCCATCCTCGGTCTTCGATCGGAGCACGTCCATTCCCATCTGTGTCTTCAGATAGCGGATGTTGGTCTCCACGCTCCACCGCTGCCTGTACAACTCAGCGAGCGACTCGGCCGAATACTTGTTGGCGTCAAGGAGAGTTGTCACCAGGGTGACCGTCGTGCTTCGATGGCCACGTTGTTTGAGCTCGTACTTGATTTCCCGGACCGTCATGGTCGCTGGCAGTGCCTGGTAGTCCTTGTCCGACATCCACTGCGGTTTGGCCGCCGGCTTCCTGTACTCGACCAACTGATCCAGCTTGCCGAGCCACTTGACCCAGCGGGAACTGGGGGGCCGTTTCGCACCACGCTTCTTCGATCGCCCCGCCTTGCGTGCTGGCTGGGGTGTCGTCTCGTCGGCGGAGGGCCGCCCCTTTCGAAAGCTCACAATCGTACGCTGATGGACACGAAAGACGGCAGAAACGCCACATTGGGCCAACATTCCGAGATGGGCGTACGAGGTGAACGCTCGATCGGCGACCAGCACGTCCCCCGGCCGGAACTGGTCATGGAACTGGGAGGCCAAGCTCATGTCATGCGTGCGCAGAGGAGCGGCGATGAGTTTCTGCAGGTGGCCCGTCGCGGCATGAAACAGGACCATCACATGTGCGACGGGAAACCCACAACCCGGCCTCTGACCACCCGGCTGTCCAAATGCCCGCTGGAGTTCGGGAGTGTCCGGCATGGAGATCCCGGTGCCATCCATATGCCAGACTCGATGACCCTGCCAGGTCGGCGCGGTATCGCAGTCCGAGGCGACAGCCGCACTGAACCTTTAGAGCAATTCCTCGAACACCTTCAAAGGGAGCCGCATGCGCGCCTTGCAGAAGGCCTCGCCCGTCACCGGCAGACCCGCAATCAGGGGCACACTGTCGCACGACGTGTTTCCGCGCAGCACCTGCTCAAGGCAGCACCAGATCGTCATCGCCGGGCTCAATAGACAGCGGCGCGATGTATGGCCCACTTGCCGACAGATGTCTTCGATCGCGTTCTGCGAGAGCAGGGACCGGAACCGTTCCTTGACCCAGACTGGGGGTGACGCACTAGAATCAGCCATCCTTGGCCTCCTTTGATTGCGGTTGGTTGCACTTCCACAATCTCAGGAGGCCATGGTTTTTTAAAGGCTGCGGAGAAATGTCCCTGGATGGCACCTAACAATATGACCCGAAACAACCTGCGCTTCGGTTAGTGCCATTCTAGAATGACCCCTTTTTTCGTGTGGGTGTCCCCTTTTTGCGTGAGGGGGCAGATTTCCTGCCGTTGTGCCGGCAATCTGTGGCCGAAGCAGTACCGGCTCCTGGCTTGTGATAAACTCCAAGCCGTGCAGGACAGCGAGAGTCGATCTCGTTTCGTCCCCCAGCGACAGTCCCTCAGAATGTCTGCGACGCTCCTCCATGGAACGAGCATCCGTCGCCCAAACCCCACGTCGACTCCAGCAATTCCGATGACGACCCCTTCCGACATTTCCGACACTTCGGAAGAAGCCCTGGCGGTCCAGCTGGAGTGCCTGCGGCGGATGACGCCCCACGAGCGCTTGCGCCGGGCCTGCGCCTGGTCGGGACAGGTGCGCCAGATGGCGTTTGACGCCATTCGCAGGCGCCACCCGGAATTCTCCGAAGAAGATGTCCGCCTGAAGTTCATCGAACTGACCTACGGCGAACAGCTGGCAGACGACATTCGCGTCTGGTTGCGAAAATGAATCCCTACGACGACCTCATCGCGGCACTTTCGCCAGTTTCCGCGACCCTCTCCAGATTTGGCATTCGGCACTACATCGGCGGCAGCGTTGCCAGCTCCTAGCACGGGGCTGCCCGATCCACGATGGACGTGGATCTCGTCGCAGACATGACCGATTCGGTCGTGTCAGGATTTGTGCGATGCTTCGACAAAGACTTCTATGTCAGCGAAGAGGCCGTCCGCGAAGCAATTCGACGAAAATCAAGCTTCAATCTGATCCATCTTCCCACGGGTTTTAAGGTCGATGTGTTTGTCAGTCGCCAAAGGCCCTTTGATATCACCGCGATGAATCGTGCCACGCCGGCAATTCTTGGTGACGTTCAAGTGCTGGAGATTCCTATAGCGACACCCGAGGACTTGATCATCAGCAAGCTGGAGTGGTACCGGAAGGGCAACGAGACTTCTGAAGTTCAATGGGATGACGTGACGCGTTTACTGAAGCTGCTTGGTGATTCCGCTGACCTCGACTACTTACGGTCCTCTGCTGAATCCGTTGGTGTTCAGGATCTACTCGAAAGGCTGCTCGCCACGCGCTAAGAGTCACCTCGTAGCCAACTCCAGCCCGTCGGCTGGCGGGTTGCGCTCACAGCCCCGGGGTGACGGCACGCGCCCTGGTGCCGGGCTGCCGCATTCCTCGCCCGCAGGTCACTCCGGCCTGCCCCCCCGCTCCATCACTAGGCTCGCCCGATCCAGCTCAATCCCCTGCACCGACGCCCCGTGCGTGTCCCGCAACACCTCCAGCAACCGCCCGTCTCCGCAGCCCAGGTCCAGCACCCGGCTCCCGGGCGGAATCTGCGCCACAATGTGCTCGTCCGTCAGCGTCTGCAGAGGGTCGGAGAGCGAAAAGCGACCGGTCGGCCGCGACACTGGTGTCCCCGTCATCGCTGGCCTCCCAGGACCGCGCCCCGCTCTGTTCCACGCACCACGCGACCCGCCCGGTCGTGGTCCCGCGCCCTCCCGTTCGGCCCCCTCATGTGGTCACCCGCGTCGCAGACCCGCGGCTCCGTGTCGCCCGCCAGGTCTGGTCCAGGAAGGGACGCAGCAATTCCGCCAGCGGGTCGACCTCCAGCAGGAACGAATCGTGCCCGTACGGGCTGGTCAGCTCGACAAAGCTCACATGCTTCCGGGCCGCCACCAGGGCGTTCACCAGCTCTTTGCTCTGGCTGGTCGTGAACAGCCAGTCGGTCGTGTACGACGTCACCAGGAACCGCGCCGCGGTCGCCGACAACGCCTGCTGCAGCGACCCATGCGCCTCCGCCAGGTCGAAGTAGTCCATCGCCCGCGTGAAGTACAGGTAGCTGTTGGCGTCAAACCGCTCGATGAACCGGCTCCCCTGATAGTGCAGGTAGCTCTCGACCTGAAACTCGGTCTCGTGCCCCAGCTCGTACGCCAGCGCGTCGCTGTGCTGCAACCGCCGGCCAAACTTCTTCTCGATCGAGTTCTCAGACAGATAGGTGATGTGGGCCACCATCCGCGCCAGCGCCAGCCCCACGCTGGGTCCGGTTGGCTGTTCGTAGTAATCGCCCTGGTGAAAGTTGGGGTCGGTGGTAATCGCCCGCCGCCCCACGCAGTTGAAGGCAATCCCCTGCGCCGACAGCCGCGCCGCCGACGCCAGGCAGACCGCCGCCGCCAATCGGTCCGGGTAGCGGGCCGCCCACTCCAGCACCTGCATCCCCCCCAGGCTCCCCCCCACCACCGCCAGCAGCCGGTCAATCCCCAGGTGCTGCCGAACCAGCTCGGCGTGCACCTGCACAATGTCGCCCACCGTCAGAAAGGGAAACCGCAATCCAAACGGGTGCCCCGTCGCCGGATCGACCGACCCCGGCCCCGTCGTCCCCTGGCAGCCCCCCAGCGCGTTCGCACAAATCACAAAGTAGCGGTCGGTGTCGAGCCCCTTCCCCGGCCCCACCAGCTCGTCCCACCACCCCGCCTTCCGGTCGTCGGCCCGCCGCTTCCCCGCCAGGTGCGCATCCCCCGTCAGGGCATGGCACACAAAAATCGCGTTGTCCCGCTCGGGCGACAACTCCCCATACGTCTCGTACGCCACCCGAATCGGCCCCAGCGTCCGGCCGTTCGTCAGCCGCAATTCATTGGGGGGCACAAACAGATCGGCGAACTGCGTCTGCACAATCCCCACCGACGCCCCGGCGGGCGCCGTGTTCTCCACCAGCTCTTCGTCGGTCGGGGGTGCCGGGACTTCCGGCCCCCGCCCCGTCGAAAACGTCCTCGCCGCAGGCTCACTCATGAAGACAGTGGTCCGAACCAGCCCAAGTGTGCAGCGGGAACAATCGGACTCTCACAGCCGCCTGGCTCGCCCCCACACCCGCTGGCCCAACGCCAACTGGCCCGACGCCCTGCGACCACGACCGACTCTCCCGCGAAATCCGCCCCGCCCCCTCAACAACCGCCACACGGGCCCGCCCCAGCCCCAATGAATCGGGGCCAGTGAACCAGCCCCAGTGAACCAGCCCTACTGAACCGGGCCCGCCAACTCCAGGAACTGCCCCACCCGCCGTTCCACCACATCCAGCGACTTGTTCCAGAATTCCGGCTGGCTCAGGTCGTAGCCGAAGGTCGAACGGACCGCCTCCTCCGTCGGCTGACACCCCGTCGCAATCAGCAACTGCCGGTACTTCTCGGGAAACGCCGCTCCCAATTCGGGAGCCAGCGCAAACAGCCCCGTCGACAGCAGAAACCCGAACGTGTACGGGAAATTGTAAAACGGCAACCCACTGATGTAGAAGTGCAGCTTCGACGCCCAGAAGTCGGGATACCACCCCGCGGGGTCCAGCGCGTCCAGGTACGTCTCCCGCTGCGCCTGCAGCATCAGCTCCGAAAACCGCTCGCTCGACAGCTCGCCCCCCCGCCGCTCCACGTGAAAGCGGTCTTCAAACACAAACCGCGCGTGGATGTTCATCAGGTACGCCACCGCGTCGCTGCACATGTGGTCCAAGATCGACAACTGCTCGGCTCGCGACCGCGACGTCGCCAGCCGCTCTTCCCCCAGCACCGCCTCGGCGAACGTCGACGCG
>CAIUHT010000058.1 GCA_903898975.1 uncultured Planctomycetaceae bacterium | reverse complement strand
GCGGTGGTGTTCGAATTGCGCGTCACCTCCAGTCCAGCGAGCGAGACCGTGTACCTGCTGCCAGTGTCGGGAGTCGAGTCGCTCGATGCGCCCGTGCAGCGGCTGGGCGTGGCTGGGCGGGACGCGAGTGCGCAGTGGCGGCTGAAGCGGAACTCGGCTTCAGCGCGGAGTTTGCTGCGGGTGAGGCTGGGGGAGCGGGTGCTGAGCCACGAGGTGGTGTGGTCGCGGCCGGGGACCGGGGAGTTGAGGCGCGGGCATGGCGCGGGGGTGGAGACGCGGGTGGTGGCGGAGCCCTATCGACCTCTGGGGGTGATTCCGGCGAGGCTTCCACTGGGAGTGCCGGGCTGGGGCGCGTGGTGGGGAATGTGGAGCGTGGCGACGTGGCTCTTGTGGCGCGGGTGGGAGCGTCGGGAGGAGGGGGGCGGGGGTGAAGACGCCGGGAGGGAACCCGCCAAATTGAGCTAGAACTCGGACACGAGTTCCTGGCCAGCGCGGGTGCCGAGCGCGCGCCAGACGCGGAGGTCGATGCTGTCGCCAATTGATCGGACCGAGCCATCGAGCAGGGCGGCGTGGACGATGCCGACGTGATGACTGCGGGCGGTGGTCGCCGAGTAAGTGGGTTGTCCTGCGGGGCCGCCGACACCCTCCTGCCATGAGTTGTAATTGCAGTGGCTGAGGATGCTGGGGCCGTTCGAGCAGCGGACGGGGGAGTTGGGGGTGAGGGTGGTGGTGAAGCCCGAGTGGTGGACGATGCCATCGAACCACTCGGTGTGTCCATTGTCGCGGAAGATGGTTCCCTGGTTCAGCAGCGTCTCGACCTCGGCGAGGGAGTTGGGGAGGGTGGCGGGGTGGGGGCCACCGGTGCGGCGGGTGGGGGTCCACGAGCGGACTTCGGCCATCAGCAGGGTGTTGGAAGAGCCATCGCGGATGGCGGCGAAGGGGAAGCTGGCATTGGGGTGGAAGGCACCATCGCCCTGGCGGCCGGTCGCCGGGTCGAAGATGAACCAGGTTCCCTGGTTGACTCCATACGAGGTGGGGTAGTGCCGGGGGCGATTGCCCGAGGGGACGCGGATCTGGGCACTGTTGGGGTCGGTGGGGCAGACCAGCAGGGGGAGCTTCAAACCGTCGAGGACCCATTGATTGGCCCAGGGGGCCTGGAGGTCGATCTGCTGCGCGACGTTCGCCTGTTCGATGTAGGGGAGCAGGCGGGCGTGGACCGACCACGATTCACTGTCGGGAGCGCCGGGCCGGAGGTCGATGCAGGCGCTGGGGGGGAGCGCCTGGAAGGTGGCGGTATAGCTGTGGACGGCGAGGCCAAATTGCCGGAGGTTGTTACGGCACGAAGAGCGTCGGGCCGCTTCGCGGGCCTGTTGCACGGCGGGGAGCAACAGTGCGACGAGGACGCCAATGATGGCGATGACGACGAGCAGTTCGATGAGCGTGAACGCGCGGCGGGGGGGGCGAGGGGGGTGGTGACTTACCATGATTGAAGACTCCCGGAGGGAGGGAGGATGCGGTCACCGACAGTGCTGGGTGCGCCTTGGTCCAGCGGTCGCACCGCACCTCGCCCGACTTTGTTCCGCGATTCGCGAGAGGGCTGCCGAAGGGAGACCTC
>CAIUHT010000057.1 GCA_903898975.1 uncultured Planctomycetaceae bacterium | reverse complement strand
GAACTGCTGATTTCCCAAATGGCGAATAAAGTAGTCGGTACCGGTGGTCAGACCTGCCGAACTCAGATCGACCTGAACACGGGTTCCCGTCGGCCAGGCAATTCCACTGCGACCGCTGATCAGCCCGGCGGCAGGGCTCAATCCCCCCCCAGACGCAAAGCGCACACTTTGACTGGGGAAGACCGGCAGCGTTGAAACAGCCGAAAATGTGATTGGGGCGTTGCCGGTGCCGGCATCAGCCGCAGTCGTGTGCAATGTGATCGTGTTGGCACCTGTCGACCGGACGAAATAATCGACCCCCGTCGACAACCCGCCAGCCGCTGTTTCGAGCCGGACTGCCGTTCCGGTGGGAAGCAGGTGCCTGACACTGGTCAGATTTGAACCCGTACTGGCCGAGGTGAACTTGATCAGCGCCTTGCTGCCAAACACCGGGAACAGTGAAGTTGAGGGGGCCGGAACGGCATTGATCCCCGTGCTGGCATCCGCGGCAGTCAGGTGCAGGCTCAGAGTGTTGCTCGAAAGAGAGCGGACATAGTAGTCGGAACCGGTCGAATACCCGGAATCTGAGAGGGGCACCCGGACCACATCGCCCGTGGCAAGACCATGAGCAAGATCGTTGCTGTCCGCCGCGTTCCGGCTGGTCAGTGCCGTCGAACCGGCAGTCGATGCTTTCAAAAAGACCGGTGCCCCAACAGCCCGTCCACGATCCAGCCTGTCGTTGACGTTCTTTTCCACGAAGGTCGTATCGGGCAATGAACCGACGTCGTAGCTGGAAAAGATCTGCGTCGTATACGTCCGGTTGTACAGGGTGAGGCGGTCGTAATCGATGCAGAACGCGTTGTAGATCGGCGAGATCGAGGTCGTGAGGCTGCCTCCCAACACCCAGGGGTTGGATCCACTCGCCGCCTCCGCCGCCGAAGAGTGGAGCGTCACACTTGTGCCATCCACCACCCGCACGTAGGCGATCTCGCCCAGAACCGAATTCACAGAGGCAATTTCGGCACTCGAATTCGCCACCAACCGCACAGCGGTTCCCGTGGTCCAACGGTGTGCGGCCGGGAACTGAACCCGATTGGCGAGAGACAGGTTCGCCGTGACCGGCCCCGTCAGATCGACAAGCCCGGCGGACGAACCCAGGTCCGCCGCCTCCCCGGCCGTACTGTAGAAGCTGTAGTTGCTTCCCTGGACACGCACGTACCAGATCCCGGCAGCCAATCCGCCGGTCGAGGCCGAAACCTCCACGGCATCACCCGTGAGCCAGATGGGAGCCGAGGCAAATTGAACGGTGTCGGCATTGTCATCGGTGGCACTGGGGATCGCCGAAGACTCGACCGGAGTCTGCCCAAAAAAGGGCAGGTCACTGGAACTGCCCGAGAAAAGCATCGTCCCATCCGCGGGAACCGCAGCGGTGAGATCAACGCGTGACTGTCCCGACACGGCGTCGGCACTCGTGAGGTAGAACGAGTAGGCAGTGGCGGTCTCGCGTCGGACGTACCGTACCACGGCCGCCGCCCGGTCCTGGCCAGGACCATAATACGTCGTGCCGCCCTGCGTGTACGAAACCTGATGCGTTCCGATGCCCGTCTCGGGAGCACCGATTGTGGCGACAACGCGAACGGCTTCTCCCGTCCGCCATCCCGGATCTACGGGAAAGGTCACGGTATCATTCGCCAGGCTGGTCCCTCCCAGTGAAGGCAGAATGTTGGCACTGCTGAAGTTGGCATCGAACAGACTGTTCGGCGCCACAATCTGCTGTCCCGAGGGGAGAATCTGCTGCGCGGCCAGTGCGGGCAGGTTGAAATTGAGGACCGAGGTATCGACCTTGGTCACTCCCACCGAAGCCGAAATCGAAAACTGGATCCCCGCGGCCACCGTCTGGGGGACCGTCAAGGTCGCCGACTTGGCGTGCTCGGGGAGCGACAGCGGGATTGTCTGGGTCGTTCCCCCATTGACCGACAGATCGACCGACGCGTCCTCAATGTGATAGGTCGCGTCATATGGCGAATTGATCTGCAATCCCAGCGAGAGGGTCGAACCGTCACGCAGGATCTGAATGGTGCCGACGGCCAACTCGTCGCCACTCTGGGGCTGGGCCGGGGTCGGATCAAACAGCATCGGCTCAGACGCCAGCACAGTGGCGGTCAACAGGCTGCGTGATTCCAGACTCTCAATTGCAATACGACTGCGCCGGACTGCCTTGCGCCGCATTCCAGCT
>CAIUHT010000056.1 GCA_903898975.1 uncultured Planctomycetaceae bacterium | reverse complement strand
GTGGAAACGCAGACCTGAGACGTAGGGAAGGGAAGCGGGCTCGGTGCGTTGGGTGCGTCGGTGGGTTGTTCGTCACGGCTGTGTCGCCAGCGTTCCCTGGCGGACATTCCCCGACGGGCTCTCGACAGTGGTTCAGCGCCATTGGCTGGCTGTGTCACTGGGGAACGCGATCCAACGAGCCGTGTTTGCTGACTTTGGCGTTCGTCCCGGTCACGCTCTGCGTCTCCCGTCGTTCCCCTTTTTGTCGAGCGTGCTGCCGTGCATCCTGCGTTGCTGCCCGACACTCCCGAGAACCGCCGGCTGGCCGAGTGGGTGGCCCCACCCGACTGGAAGAATCCTGTTCCGGCCCGCAAGTACCACCTGGTGGTGCTGGGAGGCGGGACCGCCGGGCTGATCTGCGCCATCGGGGCCGCCGGGCTGGGAGCCCGCGTGGCCCTGGTCGAGAGTGGTCTGCTGGGGGGCGACTGTCTGAATGTCGGGTGTGTCCCGTCGAAGGCGCTGCTGCGATCGGCCCGGGGAGTCGCCTCGGTGCGGGGGGCGCCCGACGTGGGGATCGATCTGCCTGGTCCGCCCGTGCCCGACTTCCCCCGCGTGATGCAGCGGCTGCGCGCCTTGCGGGCCAGCATCGCCCCGCACGATTCCGCCAGTCGCTACCAGGGCCTGGGGGTCGACGTGTTTCTGGGCCGGGGGCGGTTCCTTTCGCCCCGCGAGCTGGTGGTTGATCCGCAGCCGGGGGCCGGCCCGCAGGTGCGACTCTCCTTCCACCGTGCCGTCATTGCGACGGGGGGACGCCCGCACATTCCCAATCTCCCCGGCTTGGCCGCGGCGAAGCCCCTGACCAACGAGACGGTGTTTTCGCTCGAGACGCTTCCCCCCCGGCTGGCGGTGATGGGGGCGGGACCGGTGGGGTGCGAGCTGGCCCAGGCGCTGGCTCGCCTGGGCTCGCGGGTCACGCTGGTGGCGAATCATTCGCAGGTGCTCCCGCGCGAACCGAGCGATGCCGCCCGCCTGGTGGAGGCGTCACTCCGACGGGATGGAATTGACCTGCGGTTGGGGGTCGTGCCGCTGCGGGTCGAGCCGGCGCGAATTGATCCTCTGCCAGGTAATCCCACGTGGCCCACCGCCGGTGCTGCGGCGATTCGGGGACACACACTGATTGTGGCGGGCGGGGCGGGGGAAGAGCGGATTGACTGCGATCAGATCCTGATTGCGGCGGGGCGAGTGCCGAACGTCGAGGGGCTGGGGCTGGAGGAGGCGGGAGTCGCGAGCGAGCTGCACCGGGGGGTGCTGGTCGATGACTTCCTGCGGACGGCCAATCGCCGGATCTACGCCGCGGGCGATGTCTGTTCGCCCCAGCGGTTCACCCACGCCGCCGACGCCATGGCCCGCATTGTGATTCGCAACGCGCTGTTCTGGGGCCGGCAACGGTTCAGCCGCCTGGTGATTCCGTGGTGCACCTACACCAGTCCCGAGGTCGCCGGGGTGGGGCTGACGGCCGAGGCGGCCCGGCGGGCGGGAGTGGCGATCGACACGTACCGTCACGAACTCTCGCAGACCGACCGCGCGGTGCTGGATGGCGCGACGGAGGGGTATTTCGAGGTCCACGTCCGGCGGGGGACCGACCAGATTGTGGGGGGGACGGTGGTGGGTGAGCACGCCGGTGAGTGGCTGACCCCGCTGACCACCGCGCTGACCACAGGCCGCGGGCTGCGAACGCTGAGCGGGGTGATCACTCCCTATCCCACCGTCTCGGCGGCGTGGGGCCGCCTGGGAGACGCCTGCAATCGGGCCCGCCTGACCCCCTCAGTCGCCCGACTGCTGCGGGGCTGGCTGAGGCTGTGGGGCTAGCCCCCGCATCTGCCTGAGTGGGGGGCCCCGTCGTGGGGCAGGGCGGGGTCGCCGACGGCGCGTGGGCTGCCTACAAATAGTCTTGATAGCCG
>CAIUHT010000055.1 GCA_903898975.1 uncultured Planctomycetaceae bacterium | reverse complement strand
GGCCCGTCGATGATGCCGATGGGGCTGACGAAGTTTTTGACGCGGGGCGAGCTGCTGGACTTGATTCGGTTTGTCTCGGAACTGGGGCGACCGGGGGCGTACGCGGTGCAGACAGTGCCGCGGGTGCAGCGGTGGCAGCAGTTGGTGCGGCAGGCCCCGGAGCTGACGGACGAGGTCCCGTCGCTCGACGGGATTCGCGAGCTGCTGCTGGAGAACCGTGGGGAAGACTGGGCGTCGGTGTATGGGAAGGTGGCGGGGGATTTGCCCCTGGGCGACCTGGTGCTGCCCGAGGGGGGTGCGCGGCCGAAGAGTGTGATTCTGCGGGGGGAAGTGCAGGTCAACGAAGCGGGGGAGGTGGGAGTGACGGTGAGTTCGGAGGGGCGGGTGCAGGCGTGGTTGGACGCCGAGCCCCTGTTGGGCGACGCCCCGTGGAGGGTGCGGCTGGAGCCAGGCCGGCACTGGCTGACGGTGCGGGTCGAGTTGCCCGCCAACGGCGGGGGGAGCGTGCGGGCCGAGCTGACGCGACCGGAGGGGACGACCGCCCAGTTTGAAGTGGTGGGAGGCCAGTAGGTCGCGGGACGGCGGCGTTTTCCCAGGCGAGGCGGGGTCGCCATCCGTGCAGCCCGCATCCCTCAGCGCGGGGAGCCGCGGGGCGAGAGACAGTGGGGGTGCCAGGCCCCGAAGTATTCACCGCGGTTCGCTGCGGAGCGCGCGGCCGCGCTTGGTGCGAGGATTCAGCGTGAACTGAGCAGCGCGCACGGAGTAGCACGAATCGGGTCACACCCAGGCACGCAGGCCGGCGGCGAACCGACTGGCGGCTGTCAGGCTGCTGACTGCGCGCGACTGGCGACTGATTACCGACAACGAGAAATAGCCGGCGCTGGCGTGGTGGTTTGCCGCGTGGTCAGTCGTCGGGGGTGACGATCTTGAGGTCGCGGGGCTTGAGCCATTGGGGGCCGCGGAGTTCGCGTTGCGCGGTGGCGGGGTCGGCGAGTTCGTGCGGGCTGACCTGCAGGCTGGCGGGGAGGTTCTGCGGGGTATCGGCGACGCGGATGATGTTCGCCCCGAGGTCGCGGAGTTTGAATTCGAGCCGGTCGTAGCCCCGATCGAGGTGGTAGATCCGGCGGACGACGGAGTCGCCCCGGGCGGCGAGGGCGGCGAGCACGAGGGCGGCACTGGCGCGGAGGTCGGAAGCCATGACCGACGCCCCCGAGAGTTGCGACACGCCGCTGATGATGGCCCCGGCCCCTTCCCGCCGGATGCGGGCCCCAAGGCGGGCGAGTTCCGCGACGTGCATGAAGCGATCGGGGAAGACCTTGTCGGTGATGATGCTGAGGCCGGGGACGGTGGCCAGCAGCGCCATGAGCTGGGCCTGGATGTCGGTGGGGAGCCCCGGATACGGGAGCATGATGCAGTCTTGCGGGCGGAGCGCGTCGCGGGCGGTGACGCGGACCGCGGCTCCGTATTCCTCGATGGTGACACCCATGGCCCGCAGCGTTTCGACCACGGCGGTCATGTGTTCGAGGCGGACGTTGTCGAGCACCACGTCGCCCTGGGTGAGGGCGGTGGCGATCATGAGCGTGCCGGCCTCGATGCGGTCGGGGGCGACCGTGTGTTCGCCCCCGGTGAGGCGTTCGACCCCTTCGATCTCGAGAAACGGGGTTCCCAGGCCACTGATGCGGGCGCCGAGGCGGTTGAGGAACAGCCCCAGGTCGACCACCTCGGGCTCGCAGGCGGCCGCCTCGATGTGGGTGACCCCGTCGGCGAGGGCGGCGGCGGTCATGACGTTGCAGGTGCCGGTGACGGTGCTGCCAAACGCCCCGCCCAGGTAGATGCGGGCTCCGCGCAGGCGGGGTGCGTGTCCCCAGATGTAGCCGCGTTCGACCTTGAGTTCGGCCCCCAGCGCGGCGAGCCCCTTGAGGTGCAGATCGACCGGGCGGTCGCCAATGTTGCAGCCCCCGGGGAGCGAGACGCAGGCGCGGCCGCGGCGGGCCAGCAGCGGGCCCAGCACGCAGATGCTGGCCCGCATCTGGCGGACCAGGTCGTAGCTGGCGACACAGGGGGTGAGGTCGACCACCTCGAGGCGGAGCGTGGAGGCGGCGGGGCCGGCGGGGGTGACCGTGGAGTCGGGCTGTTCAGGGAGTGTTTCGGCGACGCGCTGGGCGGGGGGGCAGACTCCCTCCTCGTCGGCGAGCGGGTCCCAGGCGAACGAGTCGGGTTCGCACTCTTCGGGCGAGAGCGGCTGATCGAGCGCGGCGTCTTCCGAAGTCCAGCGGACCGAGACCCCGAGCGAGTCGAGCAGGAGGCCCATGGTGGCGACGTCGGCCAGCCGGGGGACGTCGCGCAGGCGGACGGGGCCCTCGACAGCCAGGCAGGCCGCCATGATGGGCAACGCCGCGTTTTTCGCACCGCTGACCCGCACGCGGCCTCTCAGCCGGCGGCCCCCGCGGACCACGAACATGTCCATCCTTGGACCCCTCGAAGAGAACCGGGCCGTTTCCAG
>CAIUHT010000054.1 GCA_903898975.1 uncultured Planctomycetaceae bacterium | reverse complement strand
CGGCGGGGTGGGTGGACAGCGACGGCGATGGGATTCGCGACCGGGAGGTGAAGGGGAAGCGGGTTCCGTTCGAATTCAACATCGTGTGCACGAACGCTCCCGAGCGGATTCGGATCTGCACACTGCTGAAGGGGGCACTGGAGCAGATTGGAGTGATCTGCAACGTGCGACCGCTGGAGTTCGCGGTGCTGCAGGAGCGGACGCTGAGCCACAATTTTGAGGGGGCGTTCGGGGGCTGGGGAGCGGGGGCCGACCCCGACTTGAGCTACAACATCTACGGGACGGCGCAGGGACGAAACTACGGGAACTATTCGAATCCCGAGGTTGATCGACTGTTCAAGGCGGGGCGGGAGGAGTTTGACCGGGCGAAACGGGCGGAAATCTATGGCAAGATTCACACGCTGATCGCCGAGGACCAGCCGAGCACGTTCCTGTACTCGCGGAACTCGTTCTACGCCTTCAACAAGCGGCTGCGGGGGTACCAGTTCAGTCCGCGGGGTCCCTACCACTATGGGCCGGGGATGCTGGGGATGTACAAGGCGAAGCCGTAAGCGGAGCGGCGACCGGGTCACGGCTGTGCGTTGATCACTGGCGAGCTTCGATCACTCGCGGATTGGGGCCCGGGTGCGATGAGTTCTTGGGGCACTGAGTTCGTGGGGCACTGGTGTGACCCATTCAGCGGTTTGGTCCCTTCACCATTGCGGTGCGGGCTGGTGAGGTGAAGGGGTCAAGAGGGGAGGGAGCTGGGGCTGATGTCTGCGTACCTGATGCGGCGGATGCTGATGGGGCTGCTGACGCTGTGGCTGATCACGTTTGTCGTGTTCGGGCTGATCCGCAACATGCCGGGGACGCCACTGCAGCTGGAAGCCGAGAATCTCGATCAGAAGATCGACCCCGCCGACATCGAGCGGATGAAGAAGAACTACGGTCTCGACCTGCCGTGGCACAAGGCGTACGTGGTGTGGCTGGGGAACGTGCTGCGGCTGGACCTGGGGCGGTCGTTCAGCCAGAGGCAGCCGGTGCTGAAGCTGATTGGCGAGCGGGTTGGTCCGACGCTGCTGATTTCGCTGTCATCGCTGGTGCTGACGTACCTGTTGTCGATCCCGCTGGGGCTGTATTGCTCGGCGAAGTCGGGCAAGCCGAGTGAGCGGGCGGTGGGCACGCTGCTGTACATGCTGTATTCGCTCCCGGCGTTTGTGGCGGCGCTGCTGCTGCTGATGCTGCTGTCTTACCGGATGGACTGGTTTCCCCTGCGGGGGATGAAGAGCGACAACTACAACCAGCTGGGCGACTGGCAGCAGTTCAAGGACGTGGTGTGGCACGCGGTGTTGCCGATTGTGTGCGCGACGTACGGGTCGCTGGCGTACTACACGCGGTTTGTGCGGGCGAACCTGCAGGAGGTGGTGCGGCAGGATTACATCCGCACCGCGCGGGCGAAGGGGGCGGGACCGCTGCGGGTGCTGGTGCTGCACGCGTTTCGGAACACGCTGATTCCCCTGGTGACGCTGATTGGCCTGACGATGCCGTACCTGATTTCCGGGTCGATCATCCTCGAGCAGGTGTTCGACTGGCCGGGGATGGGGCGGATGTATTTCGAGTCGATCTCGACCCGCGACTATCCGCTGATCATGGGGCTGACGCTGCTGTTTTCGGTGGTCGCGCTGCTGGGGCAGCTGGTGGCCGACGTGCTGTATGCCGTGGTCGATCCGCGCGTCACTTACGCGTGATCGCGGCGTGAGAGAAGCGAAGCGCGGCGGACGTGGGTGGCCCGGAGCCTGGTGGGAGATGTGCTGTGCCTGGTGAGTCGACTGCGACGGTGATGGCGACTGCGACCCCGACGGGGCGGCAGGCCGCTGCGCCGAGCGGAGGGTACTGGGCGGGGGTCTGGCGGCAGTTCAAACAACGCCGCCTGTCGCTGCTGGCACTGGGGGTGATTGCCGGGATGGCGCTGGTGGCGATGACCGCCCCCGGCATCGTCGGGACCCGCCCCGTGGTCTGCCGGTACAAGGGGGAGCTCTATTTTCCCTGTCTGTACTACTTCAACCGGCGGTGGGAGCCGCCGATTTTCAACAAGGACCGGTTCCGGCAGCGGTATCCGAAGAACCTGAAGGCGAAGGATCCCGAGAGCTGGGCGTTGTGGCCGCTGATCTACCAGGACCCGTACCGGCGGGTGGATGAGAACGAGTGGCCCGGGCTGGAGGCGAACCCGATTGGGCTGCAGGGCACGCCCAGTCGGCGGAATCTGCTGGGAACGAACCAGGACGGCGTGGATGTGTTCGCCCAGCTGGTGCATGGCACCACCATCGCCCTGCTGGTGGGCTTTGTCTCGATGGGGATCGCGTCGCTGATTGGGATGACACTGGGGGCGATCGCCGGGTACCTGGGGGGCTGGGCCGATCTGCTGCTGAGCCGGCTGATTGAAGTGGTGCTGTGCATTCCGCCGCTGGCACTCATCCTGGCGGCGTTGTCGATTGTTGATAAGCCGACGATCTGGCACCTGATGGCGGTGATTGGCTGCACGGGGTGGGTGACCATTGCCCGGCTGACGCGGGCCGAGTTCCTGAAGCTGCGGGAGGCCGACTTTGTGATGGCGGCGCGGGCGATGGGGTTGCCGTGGTATCGGATTGTGTTCCGGCACATCTTGCCGAACGCGTTGGCCCCGGTGCTGGTGCCGATCACGTTTGGGATTGCGTCGGCGATCCTGACGGAGAGCAGCCTGAGTTTCCTGGGGTTTGGCGCGCCGCCCCCCAACCCCAGCTGGGGGACCATTCTGAACGCGGCCCGGGCGAACTGGGGAATGTGGTGGCTGGTGGTGTTCCCGGGGCTGGCCATCTTCACCGCCGTGCTGTGTTACAACCTGGTGGGCGAGGGGCTGCAAGAGGCGATTGATCCGCGCCTGCGGGATGCGGGGAGATAGCCCGCGGGGGGGACCGCGATGGCACGGCTGGCGTCGTGCGGGCGATGCGTGGCCCTTAGCGAGACGCGGGACCCTGGGGAGGCGGCGCGCGGTGCGGGCGCTCGGGGAGGCGGCCCGTGGCACGCGCGGGACGAGCGGCGGGGCGTGCCGAGGCGGCGGGGACCCAGGTGTTGAGCGACTGGCCGAGTTCGCGGAGATGCTCGACCGAGGGGGGCTGCGGAGGGCCCTCGGTTGAAGGCGGGGCGGGAGGCCGGCGGTTGAACTCGAGCTTGACCCGGCGATGTGGTCGCCGCCTCAGCCAGCCCCACGGGTCGAACTGCTGATTGCGCGGCCGGGCTCCCTGGGCCAGCCAGACGAACATTCGCTATTGGTAATTCTCGCATCAGCGACCGTGGGCTCCTTCGCACGAGCGCAAGTCCCACCCACCGAAGAGGGGCGTCCGGCTGTGGTCGAT
>CAIUHT010000053.1 GCA_903898975.1 uncultured Planctomycetaceae bacterium | reverse complement strand
GCTGGGGACTCGGGTCTGACTTTTCAACTTGGCTCATGTCATCCTTCCACTGCTGGGGATCGCTGCTCGGGCCCGCAAGGCCAGATTCCACACGGTGTGAATCTCAACCTGCCCCCAAAGCTCCCGAGAATCACTGACTCCAAGGCACGTTGGCCGCTGGCACTGTGTTCGCCCCGCGCTGTGCGCGGCTGAAAATGTGTCACAGGATCACGCTGTGCGAACTGACGAACTGCGAGAACTTTTTGCCACCCCCCGAAGCAGGGGGAGAGCTGACTTGTTGCGATGAAGGGGGGGGCGTCGCTTACTCATCCCGGGCGAAACTGGCGACGTAGGAACTGCGACGTCCCACCGTCCGCCAGGAGATCTTCAGAGCCCGGGCGCTGGCTTCCAGGCGCTCGGTGTAGACAGCCCGCTCGTTGTCGACCTCCACCAGGGGAGGGTAGAACGCCACTTCATTGGAGCAGACGCAGTCGCCCCGTTGAATCCGCCTGGTTCGCAGGCTGATCTCCTTCCCGCAGGTCAGCTCGGCCCGACCAGACAGGTGATCGATCGCCAGTTGGATTGGGGCAGAATTCTCCGCCACAATCTTGACCCCGATGCCCGCCATCGTCCGCGAGACCATTTGGACAAGCGCTCGCCGCTGCTCGGGCGTCCCCCTCTCGTCGGTCACGACCACCGCCTCGCAGACGGTGGGATTGGTCAGGAACAGGCCACCGAAACCGAGCGTATCGTTGGCTTTGAGAATCGCCACGACCCCCAGGCCGGCCACGTCGACCCCTTCCCAGCTGCCCGACTCCACGCGCCACGCCAAGACAGCCTCGCGGCCCGAAATCCCGACTTCGCCGTTGGCGAAACAGGGGCCGGTGTAAACATCGCAGGTACGGGACTCCAGATAGTCGCCCCGAACACCTGCCAAGGCCTGTGTGCCATTGACGCACAACCCCGCTGCGCACAACCCTAGCACAGTCATCAAAACAGCAGCCATCCATCGGTCTTTGCTGGTCGTTCGGCGTTTGGCCATGAGGCGGTTCCTCACCGGGTAGAAGATCGGGGCATCCTCGACAATTCTGGCCTGCCTGAGTGGGGTTGTCAACCACCCGAAGTCGGGGATTCGCGGGATCTTCACTCAGTTCAGGCGGCGCTATCGCATGGAGTTTTGGAGGAAGATGGCCAGCGGTTTTGCGGAAGGCATGCCAGGCTGCAGCGGCGAGGCACTGAGGCTTGGGAACTGGAATTGTGTTCCAATTCCCAGTCGCCCTGTCCGCTTCGCGTGTTCAACACCCCGGTTTTCGTCTGTCCAATCAACCCCCCCGATCGTTATGATCCGAAGTGGATGGGGGGGACGCCTCGTCCCCTCCCGATCACTCCATTCCGCACCGCTCCCATGCGATCCGAATCTGACGCCCCCCAATCCGACAATCCGTTCTCAATCCCCGTGGCAGGTCGGATGCGGCGACTGCCCCCCTACCTCTTCGGGAAAATCAATAAGCTCAAGTACGAGAAGCGGGTGGCGGGAATCGATGTCATTGACCTGGGGATGGGCAACCCCACCGACCCTCCCGACCCGGTGATTTGCGAGAAACTGGCCGAGGCGATCAAAGACCCCCGCAACCATCGCTACTCGGTCTCGAATGGAATCGCCAACCTCCGGAAGGAAGTCTCTCTCCGCTACGCCCGCCGGCATGGGGTCAAGCTGGACCCGAACACTGAGGTCATCGCCACGATCGGGTCGAAAGAGGGTTTCAGCCACATGTGCCTGGCGCTCATGGGCCCGGGGGACACCGCCATCGTCCCCTCCCCTTACTTTCCCATCCACGTCTACGCGGTGGTTCTCGCGTCGGGGAACGTCATCACCCTCGATGTTCGCGACCCCAGCCGATTTTTGTCGAACATTGCCTACACCTGCGAGAACCTCTATCCCCGCCCCAAGGTGGTCATTGCGAATTTCCCGCACAATCCCAGTTCCACGGTGATTGAATCCGACTTCTTTGTCGAGCTCGTCAAGCTCGCAAAACGCTACGAGTTCCTGGTGCTGTCCGACTTCGCCTACGCCGACATCTGCTATGACGGCTACAAGGCTCCCAGTTTTCTCTCGACCCCCGGGGCCATTGACGTGGGAGTCGAATTCACCACCATGAGCAAAAGCTACAGCATGGCGGGCTGGCGCATCGGCTTCTGCTGCGGCAATGCCGAGATGGTCCGGGCACTCGGCACCATCAAGGGGTACTACGATTACGGGATCTTTCAGGCCATCCAGATCGCCGCGATTGTCGCCATGCGGCACTGCGACGGCTCAATCGACTCGCTGTCGGCCGAATACCAGGAACGCCGGGACGTGCTGTGCGACGGGCTGGAGCGTCTGGGATGGGAGATTGAGCGTCCCAAGGCGGGCATGTTCGTCTGGGCCAGGATTCCCCAGCCCTGGGCTGAGATGGGCTCGATCGATCTGGCGATGAAACTGCTGGACGAAGCCGGGGTGGCGGTCAGTCCGGGTCGCGGATTCGGCGATGACGGCGAAGGATACCTGCGGTTGGCACTGGTCGAGAATCAGCAGCGTCTGCGGCAGGCTGTGCGCGAAATTGGCCGCTGCCTGAGACAACGGGGCCTGGGAGCCGCCTGAGCAGACTGTCCCGGTGATCGACTCAAGAATCTGATGGCGTGGTTGCTGAAATCGTCCCGGTCCTGTTGAGGACTCCGGAGCCTGTCCGACCCCTGACCTGGTCACTGGTTGGCCTCTGCGTGGCGAAGGGCCCAAAAACCGGTTTTTCGCCGTTTTTCGGGATTCGATTCAGCGTGCAGTTGCCTGCCCGGTTTCAGCTGGATCGGTCGGGTTTGGATCGACCTGTTCAGGACTGGGTTGGGTGGCCCTGAGGTCGAGGCACTTGATTTCCTTCTGGCTGCGAACGAAGACCCTTCCGCCTGAGAAGGCGGGGTGCGACCAGACCACCCTCCGGCCGTATGCGTTGTCGGTTGGGTCGATCGCATGGGTCCGCGACAGTTCGGTGTACCCGTGCCGCGAGAGTTCGGCGAAAATCAAGTCGCCCGAATCGTTGAACAGGATCCAGCGCGGGCCGTTCCGGACGAGAAAAACTGTGGCATGGGGCGAAGGGCGGCCCCCCGTGGTTGGCTGCAGGCTTTCCCACAGCCGCTCTCCCGTCTGCAAGTCAATTCCCCGCAAATGGCCGGTGTCGCAGTCACAACCGTAGATCACCCCCTCGTCCAGGATGGGGGGGGCGTTACTGGTGGAAAGCCCCGTTGTGGCGGTGGCCCGCCAGAGGGGTTCAACGGCCCGGCCACCGTTGACCAGCCGGAGGGCGGCGGAGACGCGTCCCTTTCCTCCAGCGAAGACGATGTCGCCACTCACCTGTGGCATCGCGATTGACATTTTGAATTGCGGTGCGAGTGGAAACCGCCACAACTCGGTTCCCAGATTGGGCTCGAGGCCGCGGAGGTGGTCGGCATCCCAGGCCAGCAGCAGTCGCTGGCCCTCATGATCGCAGCTTTGGATCGAGGAATAGCCAGGATCGCTGGCTGAACCACTGCGCCAGCGTTCCACACCAGTCTTGCGATCGAATGCGACGACCGCACTTCCCGGCCCTCCGACCAGGCAGAGGACCAGGTCACCCTCGACGAGGGGATGGCTGCTGAACCCCCACCAGGGAGCAGCCCCGGTGTAGCGGGTCAAATCGTGGGCCCAGAGCTCCGTTCCGTCGGAGGCCTGCAGGCACTGGAGGTATCCAGCGGCTCCGAGACAGTAGACCAGCCCATCTGCCACGGTGGGGGTGGCGCGCGGACCGCCCGCGTAAGACATCTGGCAGGTGCAGGACCGCTCGATCCGCCAGCGGACCTCACCCGTGTCCGCCGCAAGACACCAGACCCGTTCCTGTCCTCGACGCAGATCGCGAACGCCCGGATGGTTGGCGGGGGGAGGATCTGTACTGACGAAGTCGGTCACAAACACCCCCCCTCCTGCCACGGCTGGTCCGGAGTACCCTCCTCCCAACTCGCGTTTCCAGGTGGTGGGAGCGTCTCCCTCGGGTAAGCGTTCGATCAGGCCCGACTCATTCCAGCGCCCATCACGGTGGGGCCCCATCCATTGGGGCCAGTCATCAGCCGCGACCGGTTGGGCGACCAGCGCGAGGACGCAGGTCAGCCAATACCAGTTCCGGAGTGAACGAGGAGTTGGCATAAGGTTCCCGGCACATGGCAGATCACCCGCTCACCGAACTGGAGCGAGTCTGCGGGCGATTTCTGGTGGGCGGGCCCAGTGCACCGCGATCCCGGAGTCGAAGTTCGACATTCGCTGCCGGGGCTCGCCAGATTGCGGTCCGCCGCCCAAGGAACCGATCGATTCCCAGCCCCTCACCAAACCGTCAGCACCAGAGAAATCGCGGTATTTTGCCATCGGGTCAGGCCCGTCCCGCTCACCGGGTCTGGCTCGGCCGGCCCGACTAAGTGGCCCGGCAGATGCTGATATGGTTGGGGGGTGAGAAGCCCCCGCGGGCCCGGGGCTGAGTGCCGGTTGGCCTCAAGGGGCTGCGAAAACGCCGATTTCCGCTCTTCCAGACGGGAGCACAGCATGGCGATCCCGACCAGGTGTCCATCACAGGCTCGATCGCATCCCAGGGGGTGTGTGGGTCTGGGGGACCTGGGTTGTCGGGGTGTTCTGCGTTGGCTTTGCCGCAGGCGCAGTCTGTCTTGAACGCTCCTTGGAAAATCATTGCAACGGGTCTGAGAGGTCGAATTCAAAGACCAGTGGAGGGAGTTTGCCGCCTTTTCCGGAGGAAACGGGATGCCCGTCTGGAACCTGAAACACTTTGTGCGAGGTGGGTTGAAGCAGACCCATCGGACCACCGTCTGTCTGCAGACGGGCTCGAATCAGCGCGTTGTACGGCGCTGGGCCGCATGGATGCTGGCCTGTGCCGTGGCTGGGGCTGCATTGCCCTGGTCTCCCGACGCCGATTGGGGTCTGTCGGCCGAAACTGTCACCAGTGGAGAGGGGGCCGATGCCGCCTCCTCCCTGCGTGAACTGCTGACCCAGGCCGATGCGAATTCCCGCCTGAGCGCAGTGCTCGAGATTGGGGCGATGGGATCGCAGGCGGGGAAAGCCAGTGACCTGCTGCTGGATCCGCTGCATGACAGTGACTCGCAAGTGCGGGCCTGTGCCGCGATGGTGCTGCTGAAACTGGGAGCGCATCGCGACGCCGCCCTGGTCGTGGTCCAGGACATGCTGAACTCGCCCGAGGCGGGAGATCGCAGCCTGGCCGCGTTTGTGGCCGGGGAGAGTGGCGTGACCGACACCGACGCCAAGGCGCAGCTCGAAAAATGCCTGGCCGACGAGGCGGTGGAAGCCCGGCTGCATGCCGCCGAGGCGCTGTTGAAGACCAGCCCCTCGCACCCCGAGGCGTTGGCGGTGGTGTTGAAGGCGCTGGCGTCGAGTGACACGGCCGAGCGGGCCTTTGCGATCCATGTGCTGGGGGGGCTGCCCACGGCGCCGTCCACCTCGGTGGCGCATCGCGTGGCAGTGCTGCAGGCCGACAGCGACGCCGACATTGCCGCCGGTGCGGCGGTCAACACGCTGTTGTGGTCGGCGACCCGCGAGAGTCACTCGGCTGGTCGCATCTCGGCACAGCGGATGGAGCAGATTGCCCGGCTGCTGGAAGCGGGGCCGGTTTTGGCCCGCCGCGCCGCCGCAGTCCGGATGGGGACCTCGGTCCCGGCCGACTCGCGACTGGCCGAAGTGGCCCGGGCGCAACTGACCGACACGGACCCGCTGATTCGGTCGTGTGCGGCCTTGGCGCTGGGGGGCACGGGGACCGAAGAGGCGACCGAGCGGACACTGCTCGAGATGCTCGATTCGGGTGACCCGAGCCAGATGATCCCGGCCCTCGGGGCGATTGGCCGGATGCCGGTGGTCTCGCGGCAGGTTCATGAAACGGTCATTGCCCGGCAACAGACAGGGATCGCCGGGGTCGACATCCTGGCCGCCACGGTGGTGGCGGGGGTCGAGCCGTCCGATGCCGCGGCGATCACAACGCTGGTGCGGGCTGCGGAGGACGAGTCGCCCGAGGTTCGGACCCTGGCGCTGCGGGCCCTGCAGCTGACCAAGTGGCGCGAACACGAGGGAGCCGAAACGTGCATCCGCACTCGCAGCGGGGACGAGAACCTGCGGGTTCGGGCTGCAGCCGAGCAGACGCTGGCCACCCCCGAGGTCCAGCCTGTGGTGTACGAAGAAGTCGCCGCCGCTCCCCAGGGGGAGACTCCTGAGCAGGCCGCCGACGCCCCGGCGCCGGTGAATGAGGCTCCGGGCCGGGCGGTGGTTTCGCCTCCCCCCTCGCAGGAGGACGTGGTGACCGAACGCCGGTTCAGCGAGCGTCGGATTCGCGACATCTCGGCGACCCTGGGGCCGATCCAGATGCCGGGCGAATTGAGCCCGCGGCAGATGCTGGGCCGACCCGGACTGTTCCACCAGCTGGGGGTGGTGCGGGGCAACCCCGAACTGGTCTGCCTGTGGACGCCGCCGCTGGTCCGGCACCAGCCGCTGTACTTCGAGGAAGTCAGCCTCGAGCGGTACGGCTACCACTACGGCTGTGTGCAGTCGGTCATCTCGGGGGCCAAGTTTGGCGCCAACGTGGCGCTGCTCCCCCTGAAGGTGATTGGTCAACCCCCCTGCTCGACCGAATACTCGGTCGGCTACGACCGGCCGGGCAACTGTGCCGAAGCGGTGTGCGACGGGATTCGCCTCTGCACTCCCCACGAGTGTGATGACGGCCCCGAAGACACCATCATTCCGCAGTACCAGGTTTGCCCGTGAAGGTGAACCGGACCACCGACTGGAACAACTGCAGTTCGATCGCCGGGGCGTCCGCGTCCCAGCGGTAATCGATGAAAGTCAGCGGCTCGTCATTGCGACTTTCGTCGTACACCAGCTTCCCGGTGGCCCGGTCCACCACCGTGAGCAGGAATCGCTGCTCGAGTCCGTTCCCCACCCGCCGGGGTTCGTACACGTGCGAAGCGAAGACCAACAGAGGCAGGTCAGCCGGCTGTTGGGGATCGAACTGCAGGCGTTCCAGCGGGAGGCTGAAGTGCAGCCTCCCGGTCTGGCGTTCGACCAGATGAATCCGCCCATGCACCGCCTGGGCCACGTTTTGGGCATGTCTGACCAGCGTGGGCCCGGCGGGCAGCGGCTGATTGGTGATCAGCAGATCGCTGTCTCCCCGGCGATACACCTGAAGTTCCGTCATCTGCGGGAGTGGTTCGAGGGTTGATTCCCACAGGGGAGTCCCCGACGCGAGGTCGAGGGCTACCGCCCGACCTGCGGGATCGACGACCACCGCCTCTTCACCCTCCACCAGGGACACGAAGGCTCCCGACGCGAATTCGCGGGACCAGATCTCGCTCTCGCCCACGACATCGACCAGCCGCAGCACTGACCGCTCGGGCTCTTTCGACCAGGTCATGAGCTGGCTCCCGCGCGGTTCGAGCCAGGAGGAGGGAGGGGGCAACGGGCGAGTTCCGACCCGCTGTCCATCCCGGGTGCGAAAGAGCGTGGCCTCCTGCGAGTCGGGTGGGACGGTCAGCAGCCAGTCATCGTCTCCAAACAGGCCTGAGCCGGCGGCGACTCCATCACGCTGCCATCGCGACCGGCCAGTCACGGGATCGAGAACCGAGAGCTGTCGGCCCCGCAGCACCGCCAGGTTGTCGCGGGAGAGAGGCCCCATGACGGCGGTCTGATCGGGCCCGAGCGGGGCAAAGTTGACTCGTCCGCGGGGGTTGGGCAGCCCACGCTGCACCATGATGGCCGCCGAGCCCTCAATCAGGTTCCGGTGCCACAGCCAGCGGGGGGCGGGCTCGCCCGGGGCTCCCAGCAGGTCGGCGGCGAACAGGTCCTTGCCAATCAGCACCACCAGCAGGTGGTCGCGGACCCACGCCCGGTTGAACTGGGGACTGCCGCCCCAGACCGGGGTCTCGAGCGGGAGTTTCCACAGCATCTGGCCCTGGGTGTCTTTGGCCACCAGCTGCTGCTCACCCGCGAGCAGTTCCAGGGTGGCCCCCGCCAGGAACGGACCCCGATTCCCCTCGATTGGCAGGGGCTGAGTTCGCCCAAACGTGACCGGCCGAACACCGGGCTGGCGCTCGCTCTCAATCTTGCCCGCGGGGAAGGTCATGCGCCGACCGGCGATCCGCAGGACCTCGGGCCGCTCACCCCACAGCCGCATCTGGGGACCGGCCCCCTCCCCTGTCCACGCGCCCGGATGAGTCCGCCGGTACTGGTCGACAACCAGCCCCAGGTCGCGCCACCGCTCCCCCCGTTCCAGCAATTGCCCCCAGGCCTTCCATCCACGCTCGCGCTGGTTGGCGTCGGCGGCAAACAGCACCGGGTGCAAGTGCAGCTCCGACTTCAACCAGTCGTCCGAATCTTGCAGTGCCGCCGCGAGTGCCGCCGGTTCTGAGGGGGGCACCAGGCTGCCAAACAGCTCCCAGCAGCGCCACGCCCGAGCCCGTTGATCTCCCTGGAGGCAGGCGGCCAGCGTCTCCCGCAACCGTCGCTCCAGCTCGACCCGTTCGGCTGGCTCGGCCCCTTCCAGCAGCCGCTCGACCGATGCGGTCACCTGCACGTCCCGGCTGACCTGCAAGGCTGGTTCAATCCGCTCGAGCTCGGGCGCGCTCAGCGTGGGGTCGACAAACTGCAGGAGGTGCCCCAGTGCGGTTCCGCGTTCTCCCAGCCGCTCGTAGCCGGCAGCCATCAGGCGGTGGTACAGGGCGCGGTCGGCAGGTGAGCCGGCCAGTTCGCCTACCCGGCTGGCAAACTGCGAATAGCGGCCAAAGTCTTGCCGCAGGCCTTCAAGCAGCGCGGTCAACAACAGGCTTTTCGCGTCGTTGCTGTCGGGAGCCAGGGCCACGGCCCGCTCGAGGTCGGTCAAGGCGGCTGCGTAGTCGCCACGCTCGAGTCGCATCTGTCCGCGAATGGTGAGGGCGGGAACGTCGTCGGCCGAACGGGCCAGCGTCGCTTCGATCTCGGCCTGGAGTTCTTCCACCTGCCGATAGCCCGCGATGTCGTCGTAGCGGGCCGAGACGATGGTCCCTTCCGCCATCGCCAGTGAACCGGGAATCTCTCTCGAGAATGAGCGCGAGCGGGAGCGAATCTGACCGTCGGCCAGTTGAATGGCGGCGACCTCGCCGGTCGCCAGGGGAACCAGGAACGTGTCGTCCGCGAGGCACCCCTTGCCGGTCACCACGGGCACTGTGGTGGCGGCCCATGCGGGTTTTCCGTCTCGCAGTTGAAGTCCCTGGACCCAGTCACGCCCCACCACGACAACCACTCCGCGGGCGCTCCCACCCAGGTACAGCCCGGTGCCGCGGGGGGCCTTCCAGAGCAGTGTCCCCTGGGTGGCATCCAGGCAGAACAGTTCATCCGAGTCGCGAGGGGTAATGAGAATGCGGTCGCCATCGGCGACACAGCCGTAGTCGACCCAGCCCCCCTGCTCGGGGAGGCGCGAGGCATTGCGGGCCATCTGCTGCTGCAGCAGGATCATTTGCTGCCGAGCGCCGGGCGATTCCACCCGGGGGCGCAGCCGATACCGCCACAGCAGCCGGCGTCGGGCGGGGTCGTAGGCGGTGAGTGAGTCGGGCCCCGTGGGGCAGATCAGCACCCCCGCAACCGTGACGGGGGAGAGCCCCGACAGCCAGCGAGAGCGGTCGAAGCCGTTGAGTTCGGCCTCATCGGCTCCGAGGGGCTGGAGCTGCTCCAGCTCCCCGGTCGCGGGGTGCAACACCGCCAGGTGGGGGGCGGAGCCAAGGTCGATCAGCGCGTACAGCCGCCCCATCCACGAGACGGGACTTCCCAGGAAGAACGCCCCCGCGAGCGGGTCGGACTGCAGTTCGCGAGCGCTGCCCGCCTCCCAGAGCGTCTTGCCCGTCCGCAGGTCATGGGCGACCAGCCGGTTCTGGGCCGGGGCGACGGGGCCCGTCCGGTTGGGCAGCGTCAGTCCCATGTAACCCAGGTCTTCGACGGCATACACCCGCTCGCCATCGGAGGAGATGGCGTTGAAGTTGATGTCGCTCCAGAAACGCTGGGCAATCAGCAATTCGGCCGCCGACCCCTGGGTCTGATTCGACTGGGGAAGCGAACCGGGTCGCAGCAGTTCGGTCAGTTCGCGATCTTTTTCGAAGCTGGACCAGACAGGTCGCCCGGTCCGCCGATCGTAAGCTCGCAGGTCGACGAGGGTGCGGGACACAACCAGGTCGCCGATCACAAGCGGAACCGCGAGCGTCAGAGAGGGGTCGCTGGTTCGCTCGAGGCTGGCCGCCCCGCGCAGACTGGCAACGATGTCACGGACGCGTCCCTCGCGTCCCTCATCGGGCAGACCAGAGAGCGTGTTCACGCGCCAGCCCTGGTTCAGGTACGGCCCGCCCCCCCGGCCGACTCCGTTGTGCCGGGCGTCGCCTCGCCAGCCCAGCCACCCCGCCGACCGTTCCTGGATGCGGTCAGCATCAGCGGCCCCGCGCACCGCCAGCCGGTCCCAGCCCGCCCGGGTCACTTCGATGGGTTCCCCCCCGACCGTCAGTCGCGTTCCCGCGGGCAGGGAGTTCCAGGCGGCCGCCGACCGTTCACGATCGCCCAACTGGTGCCACAGCAGGGCCACACGGGTGGAAAGCTGGGGTTCGAATCGCCGCGCCGCGCGCGGCAGACCCCGCAGTCGCTCGAGGGCCATGACTGCCAGCTGAGGTTGCCCCAATTCACTCAGGCGAGCCCCCTGGCGGTACAGTGCCTCGTGCCCGGCCTCGGTGTGGAGATAACGGTCGATCAGCGTTTCGATCCCAGTCAGCCCCGGGCCGGCCTCGGTCAGCAGACGCCGCGCGGTCGGGCCATACTGGGCCTCGTAGATTTCGGCGACTTCGGCGGGGGCGGCCAGCAGCAGTTCTTCCGCCAGCGTTTTGACACTCTTTTCGACCCCCTGCTCCGCCGGAACGTAATCGTCCTGGGGATTGTCGAGGACTCGCTGGAGCTGCGCCACCGCCTCGGAATAGCGCTCTTCGGTCATCAGGCGGCGGGCGGTGCCCAGTCGCTTGGTGAGATCGCGGCGAGTGAGTCCGGGTTCGCCCCCCGGCTCGGCTGGCCGGTCTGGGGGCCCGGCGGTCTGGTCGGGGGGAGGTGCCTCCTGGTTCGCGGCAGCGAGCACCGCGCCGGACAGCACGGGCAAGAGGCGGGGAGTGAGCAGGGACTGTGCCCCGACCGGGTGGGCACTGTGGCTCAGCCACGCCAGCCCAACCCAGATAACCGTACGACAGATCAAGCGGGACGCCATTCTTCCGCTCCCCGGAGACTCCGGCCCGACCCGGATCATGAACCCGGGTTGGAAGACAGGGACAGAACCTGCCCCTGCGGGGACCAATTGGCCCCCTGCGCTGCATTGGCCAGCATAGTGGGCGTCGAGGGGAAAGTCATCTGCCGGGGCCGGGCCAACCGGTCGCCCACGGGCAGGATCTCGAGGGCGATCGCAGTCCACGGTGCGCTCGACTGTGGGCGCGCGGAACCGAAACTCGCTCGGCGCGGTTGCCAGCGAGACCAAAACCAGCGAGACCAAAACCAGCGAGACCAAAACCAGCGAGGCCAAAATCAGTCAGGCCAGGATTCAGTCAGGCCAAGGCTCGGTCGAGGTGGGTGTAGCCCCCATCGATGTGCAGCAACTGCCCAGTGGTGTGACTTGAGCGTGGGGAGAGCAGGAACGCGACCGCGTTGGCGATTTCTTCACTGGAGGTCATTCGCTTGCCCAGGGGGATTCGGGCTTCAATGCGCGCCAGGGTTTCCTGGGGGTCCGACAGCGTGTTGATCCACTTCTCGTAGAGCGGAGTCCAGCATTCGGCGACAATGACCGCATTCACACGGATCTCGTCTCCCAGCAGTTCGACCGCCCACTCGCGTGTCAGCGCATTTCGGCCACCGTTCGCCGCGGCGTACGCCGAGGTCCCCCCCTGCCCCGTCTCGGCGACCTTGGAGCCAATGTTGACGATTGCCCCCTTGGTCGCGCGCAGGTGGGGCAGGCAGAAGCGGGCCATGTCGAAGTAGTGCACCAGGTTGCGGCGCAGCGATGTGAGAAACTGCTCGGTCGTGCCCTGCGAGAGCGAGATTCCATCGTTGATCCCGGCGTTGTTGACCAGTCCATCAACCCGCCCCAGTTGCTCGACCGTCTCGCGGACAGCACGTTCGCAGTCGGCGGTCTCGCCCAGTTCGGCGGTGATGGCCAGCGCCCGGCCACCAGCGTCGCAGACCCGGCTCAACTGCGCTGCATTGTCCTGGGCATTCCGCCCCACGATGACGGGCACCGCCCCTTCAGCGGCGAGGAGTTCGACAATCGCCGCGCCGATCCCCTTCGCTCCCCCCGTGACGATGACGACCTGGTTTTCGAGTGCGAGATCCATAATGACGTTCGTGTCGGGAGAGAAACGTGGGGGCCTGTCAGGAACGGTCTGGGGAGGCCGACGATGGGGTCTCGGGCTGCGTCTGGCCGGCGGGCTGGTCTCCTCCGGCGGGGGTAACGACCCGCGCGGTGCGTTGCCACGCTCCCGACTGCTGGAACAGAAAGCCGCGGAGCATTCCCCGGGCAATCGCGACGTGGCTGAAGACGAAATAGAAGGGGATGCGGGCCCAGCGCCGGGAGCGGACCCCCGGCCGCCACCAGGCCAGCCACGCGACCCCGTACAGCAGGCCCTGCGTGATGAGTGCCAGCACGTAGAGCCAACCGTGCGGCAACAGCCACAGGTTCGAGATCAGGGCGGTGACAAGAAAGACGGGAGCGATCCACCGGAGCAGTTTGTGCGAGACCCAGCAGAAAAAATTGAAGGGCTGCCACGGAGGTGGGAACTCGCCCCGTCTCAGGATCTGAGCCGCGCCGGCCGCGACGCGGATCCGGCGACGAAATTCGTCCTCGGCGTGCATTGTGGCGGTTTCGGTGGCCACCGCGCGCGGTTCGTAGAGCACCCGGTAGCCCGCCCGCAGAACCCGCATCGACAGCAGGAAATCGTCATTGAGGGTGGAGGAGGGGATGCCCGGGAAGAGTTCGCGACGCAGCACGTACATCCCGCCATCGACCCCGATGATCGAACCGAGCGCCGATTCATCGAGTTGCAAACGTCGCTCAATGCGGTAGTACAGCGACTCTCCCTCGCCAAAGTCGGCCTGGCCACTGTCGAGCCGGACGTCGCCCGTGACGGCTCCCACGGCGGGCTCGCGCAATCGCTCGACCAGCAGGCGCAGGGCATCGCGGCGGAACATCACATTGGCGTCGCACAACAGGAGCACATCGCCCCGCACCGTCCCCACCGCCTCGGTCAGGGTGGTGGACTTGCCGCGATTGACGGGATAGGCCAGCAGCCGGACGCCCAACGGAACGAATTGTTCCGCGATTTGCACCGTGCGGTCCCGACTTCCGTCGCTGGCCACCACGATTTCGAGGCGCTCGCGGGGATAGTCGATCTCGAGGGCGTTCCGCAGCTTGTCCGCGAGCACCACCTCTTCATTGAAGGCGGAGATGACCAGGCTGACGCTGGGCAATTCGGAATCGGCGAGCGGTGGAAGTTCGCGGGCTGGTCGCCCAAACAGCCGGGCCAGACAGCGCATGAGCAGCGGATAGCCCAGCTGTGTGTAAAAAGTGATGGCGACGCTGCCCCAGAACAGCAGCAGCATCCAGCGGTCGATCATGGGTGGGTCACGCGCTAAGATCCGGGACACCGGCAGGCACAGAGACGGACAACAGACCACGCAGGGCCAACCCCGTTGGCCATGCGCGACACGCAGGTGAAGAGAAGGGCCTCAGGCGGGAGGCGAGGCCGAGTGCCGGGAGAGACCCAGGCAGTCCCCCGGGGGACGCGACGGCGTCGCTGCCCACGCCCAGCTGGGAACGTGTCAGTACAACCGTGTCAGTACAACAGGGTGGCCAGGCGGCGACGGAAGGTCCGGGCCAACTCGGCCTCGGGCCCCAGGACCTGAAACATCTGCACCATCACCGACCGGGCCTTGTCCCGCGGCTCACCGGTGGTGGCCTGCACCACCTGCAGACACAGCTCGAGAGCCTCCTCGTACTGATGGGCCGCCGCCAGTCCTTCGGCGAGCGACAACTGCACGTCGGGTTGGCCGGGATTGGCCGCCAGCTGAGCTCGCAGTTGCGACAGTTCTCCCGACTCGGCGGCGGCCGAGCGGAGTTCCAGTTCGGCCTTGATCCGCTCCCCTTCCGGCTCGAGGAACCCGCGGCGTTCCAAATGTTCCAACTGCTGTCGAGAATCCTGCATGCGGTGCTGCTGCAGGTAAAAGCGGGCCAG
>CAIUHT010000052.1 GCA_903898975.1 uncultured Planctomycetaceae bacterium | reverse complement strand
GGGTGGGTTGGGGGAATGCCGCCCAGCGGGTCGCCGCCCCGCTCAGATCGTCCAGCGCCGCCTCGACCTCGCCGAGCGCCACCCGGGCCAGTCCCCGTTCGAGCAACGCAGTCGCGTTCAGTTCGTCGGCCTCGCGGTTCTCCGGGAGGGAGGGCTGCGCCAGGACCCCGTCGAACACCGAGATCGCCTCGGCCGGCCGGCCAGCGCCGACCAACCGCCGCGCCAGCGAAACCTGGGCACGCTGCACTGGCAATCGCACCGCGGGACTGGCAACGTCCGGGGTCCGGCGGGCCAGTTCCGAGACCGCTGTGGACTGCGTCACCAGGTCGCCCAGGCGGTCGCTGGCAAGCGCGGAAACGAGCCAGCCTCGCCGGACAAGGTCTGCGAACCGTTCGCCCGCCAGCTCGGCTCCGAGGGTGGTTGCCCGCCGGGCCGCTTCGAGGGCGGCGGGCGCGTCAGCGCGGGCCTCAGCCCGTTCGGCGCGAGCGACGAGGGCTGCGACCACCTCGCCCCGCACCTCGCCGTCGGTGTCGGAGGCGAAGCGTTCAATCAACCGATCGTGAGCGGTCGGGTCGGTCGGCCCGTCGGGACTCTCACCACCGAGTGCCGCCAGTGCCTTGGCAATCGCCCGGGCAAAGCGTGTCTCGGTGCGGGGTTCCACCTTTTGCAACACCTGCTGATGGTGCTGCCTGAGCGCGGTGGCCAGGCTGCTCGCCGATTCGGTCGCGGGGGCGGCGCCAGGCGCAGAGGATGAGGAGGTGGTGGCGGGGGAGAACAGGGCGGTCTGGCGGTCGAGTGCCGACGCCACGAGTTCGACCACCTCGGGAGGTGAATCGGGGGCCAGCAGGTCGACCACCGTCCCCCAGGCGGAGCGGGCTTCGGGACCGCGCCCGGCCAGTTCCAGGGCACTCGCCCGGCCAGTGCGCGCCCGGGCCAGGTCGACGGGCAACGCAGTCGCCGCTTGCAGGGCTTGCGAACCCAGCAGCTCTTCCCAGGCGGTCAGAGCGGCAGCGGGGGAGTCACCCTGGGTCAGCCAGTTGGCGATGGCGAAGCGGGTGGCTGTCGCGTGGGGGGCCGCTGCCGACTCGTTGTGGCGGAACCAGTCGCGGACGCGGCCAGGCCATCCCGCCGGGCGGGGGGTGGAATCGCGGGCGACCAGTTGGGAGACCCAGGTGGAGAGGATCGCGGCGGTCTGGCCAACCTGGTCGGTGTCCCCCGCGGGGGCCAGGTCGAGCAGTCGGGTGCAGGCGTTATCGAACGCCGGACTGTCACCCACCGCCGTGGCGGCCCGCGCCATGGTCAGCAGGCTGCCCGGGAGCAGCGCGCGAACCGCGGGGGCGGCGTGGTCGCCGTAGCGTTCGAGCCATTTTTGCAGCAGTGCGACCGCCTCGGCGGGTTGTGGCTCGGCGACCAGTTCGGCGTGCGACTGCAGGGCTGCCGCGGCCCGCGCGACGAGTCGGGGTTCGGTCCGAGTCGCCAGTCGATCGGCGACCCACTGGTAATGCGTGGCCGCCCCGGTGCGATCGGCGAGGAGGGCGCAGGCCCGACCCAGTCCGGCGTGAGCCGCCGCGAGCCATTCTTCGGGGAGCGGTTCCGCGTCGCGGGCGGCGACCTGCAGCCAGCCCGAGAGCAGGCTCTGTCCTTCGGCGGTGCGATTCGCCGCGACGAGGGCCAGGCCCTTGGCCAGTTCGGCCCGGCGCTGGAATGGCGCCGGCCCACTGTCCCCCGCACCGCTTCCCTGCGCCAGGGCCCGCTCGAGCAGGGGCAAGGCCTCGCTCGCCCGTCCCTGTTCGACCAGCACCGCTCCCAGTTCGGCCTGGACCGCCGCCAGGGCCTGGGTGACCCCCGGCTCGGTCCGCCCCTCGAGCCGGCCGACAAAGCTGGTGAGCAGCTCGCGGGCCCGGTCCAGATCGCCCGCGGCACTCCAGCCCCGGGCCTGGTCGAGCACGGCCGCAGCGACCTGTTCGAGCACCACCGCCTCGGACCGGGCACCGAGTTGACTGATGAGTTCTTCGTTGAGGCTGCGGGCCCGCTCGGTCCCGCCCGGCTGATTCATGAACCAATTGGCCTGCCAGCGCAGCAGGCGGGCCAGCGTGGTCGCCGACTCGGGCGTGTCGAGCGACCGGCGGCAGTCACTGGCCAGTGCGTCGACTTGCGCCAGGAGGGCCGGGTCGGGACGATCGAGCAGCGGGGTCAGTCGCGCCAGGGCCAGCTGGGGGGCCCGTACGGGAACAGCCTCCGGGAGCTGCGCCTGCGGGTCGGCGGCCCACACGGCGGCGGCGATTTGATGGGGGGGCAGGGTGTAGGCGGCCGATTCGTTCGCCCGACACCGCGCCAGCAGGCCCAGGTCGGCCAGCTGCTCCAGTCCGCGCGACCAATCGACCTCTGCGGTGGCCCGCTGGCCAGCGGCTTGGGGGGCCAGTTCTTTGCCGACCCACTGGGTCAGTTCGGTGGGGGTGAACCAGCCCGCCCGGCGGACCAGCGGCCATACCAACTGCCGATAGCGGGTCGAATCGAAGCCGAGGTGTTGGGTCAACGCCTGCTGAGCGGCGGGATCGGCGACAACGCCCCCTTCGCCAGGCGAGAGGGAAAGCGGGGCTGGCCCGGCCGCGTTCCACGC
>CAIUHT010000051.1 GCA_903898975.1 uncultured Planctomycetaceae bacterium | reverse complement strand
GTCGGCGGTTGTTGCTGGCGATCGCGGCGAGCGCGGTGGTTTGCGGGACCACCCGGGCTGAGTCACCACCAGCGGCGAGCAACCCAGCACCGACCGGGGCGCCTGCCGCGGTGGCTGCCAGTGACGGCAGCCCGGCTGTTGAGACAGTCTTTTTTGCCACCGATGTGGTGCCCGTGCTGACCCGGCTGGGTTGTAATGGCGGGGGATGCCACGGCAAGGCGACGGGGCAGAACGGCTTTCGCCTGTCGCTGTTTGGGTTCGAGCCCGAGTACGACTTCGAGGCGCTGGTGCACGAAGATCGGGGACGTCGCTTGAATGCCGCCGAACCGGCCGCCAGCCTGCTGCTGCGCAAGGCGACCGCGCAGGTGCCCCATGGGGGCGGGCGCCGGACCGATCCCGACAGTGCCGACTACCGCGTGCTGCAAAACTGGATGGCCCTTGGCGCTCCCCCGCCGCGCGACACCGACCCCAGCCTGGTCGGGCTGGAACTGGAACCGCGCGGGGTCACACTGGCCCCGGGAGCCAGCCAGCCCCTGCGGGCCTGGGCCACATTTTCGAACGGCGACCGCCGCGAGGTGACCCGCCTGGCGGTGTACCAGTCGAACGAGCCCGACATTGCCAATGTGGATTCAGCGGGCCAGCTGGCGGTGGGGCAGCAGCCGGGGCTGGCGGCGATTATGGCCCGACTGGGCGATCAGATTGCCCTGTGCGAAGTGGCTGTCCCCCAACCGGTGACTGCCGAGCAGGCCCCCCGGCTGGCGGCCCGCTGGAGCGAGATCGAACAGGCCCCGGGGGCCTCGGCCATCGACCGGCTGCTGGTGAAGCAGTGGCGACGCCTGAACGTGCTGCCCGCCCCGCCCGCCGACGATGCGACATTCCTGCGACGGGTGTTTCTTGACCTGTGCGGCACACTCCCAACGCCGGCCGAGGTCGAGGCCTTTCAGCGCGATGCCCGGCCCGATAAGCGGGCCCAGTGGGTCGATCAGCTGCTGGCCCGGCCCGAGCATGCGAGCTACTTCGCCCTCAAGTGGGCCGACATTTTGCAGAACCGGGGGGGAGGCTATTCGACCAGTCAGCAGCGGGCGGGGACGGCGCTGTTCGCCGGCTGGATTCGCGATGCGATCGCCAGCAACATGCCGTACGACCAGTTTGTGAGCGAGATCCTGACCGCGCGGGGGAGCCAGGCCGAGAATCCGCCCGCGGTCTGGTACCGGGCGGTACGCAAACTGCCCGACTATGTGGAATCGGTGTCGCAGGCGTTCCTGGGCATTCGCATGCAGTGTGCCCAATGTCATCATCACCCGACCGAGCGGTGGAGTCAGGCCGACTATTACGCCCTCGCCGCCGTCTTCGCCCGCGTTGGCCGCAAAGAGGGCTTCGCCGATGCCGAGGTCCCGACCGAAGAGGTGATCTACCTCAAGGATCGAGCCGAGGTGCGGCACCCGCGGACAGGCGAACTGCTGACTCCCCGGGCCCCGGGTGGACCCGAGTTCCCCCCGCAACCGTGGGAAGACCCGCGCGAGTCGCTCGCCCGCTGGCTGGCCAACCCCGAGAACCCGTGGTTCGCCCGCACGTTGGCCAATCGCCTGTGGGCCCACTTCCTCGGACGCGGGCTGATCCATCCCCTCGATGATGCCCGCAGCACCAATCCGCCCAGCAACCCGGAACTGCTCGATGAACTCGCCCGGCAACTGGTCGCCAGCCGGTACGACGCCCGCGTGCTGATCAAGTCGATTGTGCTGTCGTCGGCGTACGGGCTCTCGACGGCGGGCACGAGTGGGCAGTCAGCCGACGGGCAGACGTTTTCCAGGTTTCAACCCCGCCGCTTGCCTGCCGAGGTGCTGCTCGACGGCATCAGCCAGGTCCTGGAAGTGTCGACGCCATTTCCCGGGCTGCCAGCGGGGACGCGGGCGATTGATCTGCCCGATGAGAATGTGCCCCTCAACTTCCTCGATGTCTTCGGTCGGCCCGGACGGCGGACCGCCTGCGAGTGCGAACGGGTTGATGCCCCCGCGTTGACGCAGGGGCTGGAGCTGGTCAATTCGGCCGAGTTGCAGCGGAAACTGACCGACCCGGCGGGGTACGCGACGCGGGCCGCCGGTTCGGCGGCCTCGGCGGTGGAACTGGCCGACGAGTTGTTTGTGCGCGTGCTGGCGCGGCCCGCGCGGCCGGAGGAACGGCAAGCCGCGGTGGCTGTGCTGGAGACCCCGGGCGATCGTGCCGAGTCGGTCCGGTCGCTGCTGTGGGCGCTGCTCGCGACCAACGAATTCCTGTTCAACCATTGACCCCCGCAGGGCCTGCCCGTGGCTCGCGTGGCCAATGGGCGACCTGGTGGATTGACCCCGCCCCAGGCCCGAGACGCTGCCTGCGATTCCTCTTGTCTGCCATTCCTGTTGGAAGACGCTGCGATGCCCGTGGAACCCCGCGATTTCTCTTGCCCCGGCCCGGTTTCCCGCCGCCAGTGTCTGCAACTGGGGGTTCCACTGCTGGGACTGGGGCTGGCCGACCTGTTGCGGGCTGATCAGGCGCGAGCCGAGGCCGAGGCGGACGCAGGCCGGGTGATCAAGGGGCGGGCTGAGTCGGCCCGGCCGGCGGCGGGCAAGTCGCTGATTGTCTTCTGGACCGATGGGGGATTGAGCCAGCAGGACACGTGGGACCCCAAACCCGACGCCCCGGCTGAGTATCGGGGGGAGTATTCGGCGATCGCCTCGGCGGTCCCGGGGATCACGGTCAGCGACAAGATTCCGCACCAGGCGCGGGTGATGCGGCATTTGTCGCTGGTTCGATCGGTGCATCATGAGAACGGGATTCACGCCCCCTCGGCTCACTGGATGCAGACCGGCTATTTCGGGCCGACGCTGGCGCGAAACGCGCCGCAGAAACCGTCACTGGGGTCGGTGATTGCCCGGGCGTTGGGCTCGCGGCAACCCCCCATGCCGGCGTATGTGTCGATGCCCAAGGCCGAGGCGTTTGGCTACCAGGGGGCGGTCTACCTGGGGAAGGCGTACAACCCGTTCGAGGTGGGGGGGGATCCGAACGCGGCCGATTTTCGTGTTCCGAACCTGGCCTTGCCGGCGGGGCTGACGACCGGGAGCGTGGAGACCCGCAAGCGGCTGTTGGCCACGTTCGACACCCTGCGGCGCGACCTGGATGCGTCCGGGGGGATGCAGGGGCTCGACACGTTCAAGCGGCAGGCGCTCGAGATGGTGTCGGGGGAGGCGATGCGGGTGGCATTTGATTTGACACTCGAGGCGGAGCCCCTGCGCGAGCGGTATGGAGGGCATCGGTATGGACAGAGTGCGCTGCTGGCCCGGCGACTGATCGAGGCGGGGGCGCGGTGTGTGAACATCAACACGGGGAATTGGGATCACCACAACGACATCTACAACGGCCTCGAGACGCACCTGCCGCCGCTCGATCGGGCGATCGCCGCATTGGTCGAGGACCTGGACGAGCGCGGATTGCTCGAGAGCACGGCGGTCTACTGCGTGGGAGAATTTGGACGAACCCCGCGGATGAACGGCCACGCCGGCCGGGACCACTGGGCCGACAGCTTCAGCGTCATGCTGGCGGGAGGGGGACTGCGGGGCGGTCAGGTGGTGGGGGCGAGCGAGAAGTGGGGCGGCGGAGTCCAGGAGCGGCTGGTGACGCCGCTGGACCTGCTGGCCACGCTGTACCACGTGCTGGGTATTCCACTGGAAACGACGTACGACGACGCGAGCGGCCGCCCGACAAGCATCGTGGGGAACGGTCAGCCTCTGCGCGAATTGCTGTAACGGGTCCAGCCCGACCGGAGTTTTCGCAACGAGACTCTGGGCGAGGGGCGGAGCCTGCGGCGATCGACGACTCGATGTGACCCGTGGAACGGCGCGCGGGCCGCCACATCATGGCGAGGCCGACAGGGGATTCTCCTGCCGTGAGGGGCGAGAATTCCAAGTCAGGGTCGTGAACCGTTCGCACCTCAGCCGAACCCCGGGGTCGGGGAGGGGGGCGGGGGGGGGACGCCAGGGACCGGACAGTCCGCATTGGGACGGGCTGAGGAGCGCTTGGCTTGCGGCAGGGCGAGTCGAAGTTGCTGTCCGCAGTGGAGGGGATCCGCGACGCGCCCGGTCGACCGGGCGAGGGGCCGGCCGCGAATTCGGGTTCCGTTGCCAGGACTCTCGCGGGGGCCTCTGTTCTGAGAACGGTTCTCAGCCAGCATGAGTCTCCACTGGGGGGGGCTCGTTGCCGCGAATTTTCTGGCCTTGGACCAGTTTTCCCCGAATTGGCCCCTCAAAAGTTGTCACTCGGGTGGCTTGAACTCTCTCTCTCGGCCGTATAAAATCCTGATACTGAGACTCAGTCTCAATAAGTTTCTGGGGCCGCTGGCCCGGAGTCCAAAACTTCCTGAGGTTCGCATGACTCGCTCCCGCCTGACTGCTCGTCGAGGTTTCACCCTCATCGAATTGCTGGTGGTCATTGCCATCATTGGCATCCTGGTCTCCCTGCTGCTGCCCGCCGTGCAGCAGGCCCGCGAGGCGGCCCGGCGGACGCAGTGCAAAAACAGCCTCAAGCAACTGGGGTTGGCACTCCACAACTACCATGACGCCCACAACATGTTCCCCCCCTCGGGCTCTATTTCGCTGCTGACCACCAGTCAACAGCCCTGGTCGGCCCAGGCGGCGATGCTCCCCTTCCTCGATGGGGGGACCATTTACAGCCAGATCAACTTCAGCCGGGGGTACCACGACCCGGTGAACACCTCGGCGTACCCCCCGTTTGGCCCGGCGGCGACCCGGATTCCCGTGCTGCTCTGCCCCAGCGAGGTGAATCCGCGAGCGCGTCTCAACGCATCGACCAACGCCCCCGAGCATTTCCCGCTGAGCTACGCCCTCAATATGGGCCGGTACCTGATTTACAATCCAGTCACCCGCACTCGGGGAACCGGGGCCTTTGGGCCGAACGCCAACTTCTCGACCGCCGATTTCCGCGATGGGACCAGCAACACGCTGGGCCTGTCGGAAGTGAAGGCCTACACCCCCCGGTTCCACGACACGACCCCGGTTCCCGCGGAACCGGCTTCACCCCAGGCGGTCTCGTCGGGCTACACCGGCGGGGGGCAGTGGTCGGCCCTCAACGGGCACACCGAATGGGTCTGCGGTCGGGCCATTCATACCGGCTTCACCACGCTGTTCGGCCCGAACACCGTGATTCCCCACGTGGAGGGCGGGATCGCCTACGACATCGACATCAGTTCGAGCCGGGAGGGAACGTCACAGACCAACGCCACCTACGGGATCATCCCGTCGCGGAGCTACCACGTGGGAATCGTGCAGTCGCTGCTGATGGATGGCTCGGTCCGCAGTGTCAGCAACAGCATCGACTCCCGCGTCTGGCAGGGGCTGGGGACGCGGGCCGGTGGCGAAGTGAACGGCGAGTTCTAGGTCGCGGTTGCGACGACAGCTTTGTGGCGTTTCCGATGACTGTGTGGCCCCTTCTCCCCCGAGCGACTACGGGCCTGAACGCGCCCCAAGGTCGATGATCGGCGAATGTGCATTTTTTCCGCAGGTTGATGGGCAACCGCCGTCCGGGCCTCTTGGACTCCGCTGTCACGGCCCAGTTCGATAGAATCAGTTTTGTGCATGGGCAGCCACCGCGCTGTCGGAGAGGCTGGCGTGAGCCAATCTCAGCTGGCCTTGTCATGATCACCCGTGTGGGCGGGCGTCTTTCAAGTTTGACCAGTCGATGAGTGGCAGTACCGCGGGATCGGTCACGGATTGGTTGCGAGGCCTGGAGGCCGGAGACTCGGAAGCGGCCCGGTGGCTGTGGACCCGTTTCGCGGCGATGATGGTGGCCTTGGCCGCCACACACCTGCGGCGGATCCGTCAGCCGGCACTCGAGCCCGAGGATATCGCGCTCGACGCCTTTCATAATGCCTGCGTCAGCATTCAGCAGGGGGCCGGGAATCCACCGCAAGATCGTGGGGAACTTTGGGCGTTCCTGACCGCCTGCACCGTGACGCGGGCCAGGAAAGCGAGGCGGGATGCCGCCCGGCTGAAGCGAGGTGGCCAGCGTCCTCCTGACCGATCGCTGCAGGCGAGCCGCCTGTGTGAACGCCTGGTGAATGCCGCTGCCACAGCTCCCGACCAGGTCGTCGCGTTCTCCGACTGGCTTGAGCACCTGTTGAGTCTGCTGGACCAGGAGGACCCCACCCAGCGTCTCCGCGCGACCGCCCTGCTCAAGCTGGAGGGGTGCACCGACGCTGAGATTGCCATGCGGCACACGTGCTCTCGGAAGACGGTGGTGCTGCGGCTCGGACTGATCCGTTCGCTGTGGGCAGAGTTATCGAACCAATGAATGACCGTGATCCGTCGCTGTCCTCTTCCCACGGTTCGAACTTCGCGCCGGTCAGCCCGACCGATACGACGTCTGAAGCGCCAGCCTTGTCCGAATCGCTCGGAAGAGTTTCGGTCGCCGGCTATCGGGAGATGCTGCGGGCAGCCGAGCGGTACGAAGCCGCCTGGCGGGCGGGAGCTCCTGTTAATGAGGACTCGGTGCTGCAAGCGGTGCCTGCCGAGCGGCAGGCCGAGGTCAGGCGAGTCCTCAGGAGCCTCCGCGGGGAACTGGAGCGCGCGCGGTGGGCCCACGGAACCGGTGGTCCCGCGGGGATGAACGAGCGGTTCCAGGTCGTGAGGCTGATCTCCCGGGGAGGGATGGGGCAGGTCTCCGTGGCAGTCGACCGG
>CAIUHT010000050.1 GCA_903898975.1 uncultured Planctomycetaceae bacterium | reverse complement strand
GTCGAAACGGGGACGCAGCTCGTTTCGGCTTCCGGCCCAGAAACGAGCTGCGTCCCCGTTTTTCGTTCAGGCCGCGCGGCGACTGGGGACCGGGGCGATCGTCGCCTGCTCATGGCGGGCGTCCGCATCGAGGTCGAGAAGCCGCACCAGGAATTCGTGGCAGCTCGCGTTCCAGTCGGGCCAGGTGAACGTCGCGGGAGAAAGAACCTGCTGCCGCCGCAGGGCCGCCTCCGGCTGCATCAGAACCTCGGCCAGAGCGGCCGGGTCATGTGGGGAAAAGAACGCCGCATACGAACCCGCCACCTCACGGTGCGTGGGAATGTCGGCCGCCAGAACCGGGGTCCCCCGGCTGAGCGATTCGACAATCGGCAGGTTGAATCCCTCGGCAAACGAGGTCGTCAGTGTCGCAGTGGCGTGCCGGTAGCAGTAATCGAGTTCGTCATCGGTCACCGACTCGAACCAGAACAGGCGGTGGCCATATTCGCGATGATTGCGGATCCGCTGGGCGATCTCTTCGCAGCGCCAGCCATATTTGCCGACGATCACCAGGGCCGGGGCCGAGTCGTGCTCCCACAAGCGGTCGAGCGCATCGAGCGCCAACGCGTGATTCTTGCGGGGCGACATCATGCCGACCGTAACATAAGTCGGTCTTCCGTTCTGCTTCCGGAACGCCTGCTGAATCTCGTCGCGGCAGGTGGACCGGGCACTCATCGTGTGCAGACCGACCCCGAGCCGGAACCAGCTGCCCCGCGCCCGGGCAGCCAGGTCTGGCCCCAGCACGGAAGGCAGGTGCGACTGCACCTCGCGCCAGGTCGACTCAGAAATGTTGAGGTAGTAATCCACTGTCTGGGCAGCGTTCCGCCACCAGCGGGAAAAGTCATTCACCACACCGGCATCGACCACCTGCGGGTGGCTGAGGGGAATGAGATCGCAGACGACAAGACAGACCTTGGCACCGGCAGCCCGGGCCCGCTGCAGGTCGGCCCAATACCGCGACCGCACATTCACATCCAGCAGCACGATCAGATCACCCGGCCGAAAGTCGACTTTCGCCGGCAACCAGGCCCGTACTGGCGACAGTGTCGTCTCGGCCACCGTGTCGAGCGTATTGCGGGTGCTGCGGGCCCATTCGATCAGGCCGGTCCGGTCGAGTTCGCGACGCAGGCGATGACGCCACGTCAGCCGACCCACCGCGGCAGGATCGCGCGGACGAAACCGCTCGTGAACCGCCTGTTCCGAAAGTGCCTCGAACCCCGTCGACGTGCGAAACAAGAGGGGAATGCACTCGGCCTGGAAGTTGGCCCCCAGCTCGGGAGCGGCATGCAACAGGCCACTGACCATTCGCTCGATTCCCGTGTGAACCCGGGTCAGGAACGTACGGGTGCAGTCGAGGAAAATCCGGCGAGTCACAGGGCTCGAAACCGCCACGGGAATCCTTTCCAGGTGCAGCAGGAGAACGGGATCTCTGTCACGTCGACAGTGTGGGGGTTCTAGCACGAATCGGGGATTCTGGGGAAGGTGGGTTTCCCCCAGGGGCACAACGGGCAACAGGTGCCTCCCCAATGCCGTCACACCATCTCAACCCGTCGCCTGCAACACAGCCGCCGTTTCGCGGGCCATGCGTTCCATGGAGAAGGATTCTCTCACCCGCTGCCACCCGGTCGCCGCCAGCCCCGTCCGGAGAGAGTTGTCGAGCAGCAGGCGTTCAAGTCCCTCCGCCAGGGCCTCGGCACTTCCGGGCTCAACCAGCAGACCTCCTCCCGTTGCCTCCAGCAGCTCGGGAAAGGCCCCATGCCGGGGCTGCACCACGGGGACGCCGTTCGCCTGGGCTTCGAGAATCGACAACCCCTTGGGTTCCCGATAACTGGTGGGAACCGAAAACAGGTCGAGCGACTTGAGAAAGGCGACCTTGCACGCATGATCCGGAGGGCTGCCACAGTATTCGAAGGCCGGCCCCAGGTCGGCCGCATCCCGCTGCAACCGGTCAAACCATGCCTGGTCGCGGGCCCCCAGGAATCCCGCCGCCCGCAGTCGCGTGTGCGGATGACGGGCGTGCAACCGTCGAAACGCCTCCACCAGGTTGTGCAATCCCTTCTCCGGACAGATGCGGGCGAAATAGCCGATGGTGAACGGCTCCTGCGCCCCCCTGCGGGGTTGACCGTCATGACCCGTGAAGTCGATTCCCAGGGGAACCACGCGGGCCTGTCCGACTGGAAAGGCCAACTGCCGTGACATCT
>CAIUHT010000049.1 GCA_903898975.1 uncultured Planctomycetaceae bacterium | reverse complement strand
GGCTTGCCTATGATGGCGGTCGGAGTGGCCGATCGACTACTGCTGCACTCCAACTGCAACTTGACCTCTTCTTCAGGCGAAAGCGCGATGGTTCGTTACAACACCCGACGCTGGTGGCAACCCGGTGTGGTTCTTGGATCGTGCAGCCTGGTGTGGCTGACTGGCTGTGGAGACACGGCACCGGCCCCGGCCCCCCCGGCGAAGACCGCGCAGGTCGCGGCCGACGACCACGACGAGCATGACCACGATCATGATCACGACCACGACGCCCCCCATGGAGGAGCTCTGGTGGTGGTGGGTGACGAAGCGGGCCATGTCGAACTGGTGCTCGATCCCGAGACTGGCAAGCTGACCGCCTACGTGCTCGATGCGCATGCCGAAGATGCGGTTCCGGTCGCGCACGCCGAGTTGAAACTGGCGGTGACCCTCGAGAAGGAAGGGGTCGATCTGCCCGAGGCCAAAGAGATTGTGCTGCTGGCGGTAAACCCCGCCGATGGCAAGGCGGCCGAGTTCGCGGCAGTGATCGAAGAGCTGAAGGGGGCGAAGGAGTTTGACGTGGCCCTCGAGGTGATTCGGATTGGCGACAAGGAGCACAAGGGAATCGCCTTCCGCTTCCCCGAAGGGAAGGACGCGCACAACCACTAAGTGGTGACGCGAACCAGCGCCATGGCCAGCCCTTCCGCCCGGTCCCTCCTCCCCCGCCTGCTGGTGGCGGGAGGGGCGACACTGCAACTGATGACCCTCGCCCTGCTGCTCTATGCCGGGCAGCAGCGCGAGGCGGCGCAGGCACGCCTCGACGCGCAGTGGGCGGAGGTGAATGCCAAGGCGGCCCAGAGCAAACAGCCCAAGTTGCCGCCGTCCAAGCCCGGCCCGGCCCCACTGCCGCTGGTCCCGCAGATCCTGACCGTCGCCGCGGTTGGCTCTGTGATGCTGATTGGCGGGGCGCGGCTGTGGGCCCAGGAGATCAAGTCGCGCCAGCGTCCGACCACCACCCCGCAGGGGCCAATGAGCTGACTAATCGGCTGACCGGCGGGTTGAACAGTGGGCTGATGAGCGAGCCAACACGCCGCGCCTCTGAGGTGGCGTTCGCCCCATTGTGCTGGCCTCGGCTCGAATTCCCCCCGGGAGACGACCCGGGGGATGCTCTGCGGGTCACACCCTGAAAACGAAGCCGCGCGGGCCAGCAGACAGCAACCCCCAAGCCACCGCTGCCGGATCGCACTTCGCCCCTTGCTGCCAGATGGCGAGCGAAAGTGATTACACTGCCCGCAGCCGGACGGCGCTGAGAGTCGCACTCCGGTGCGTCATGCGAGGCTTGTGCGGCACATCCACGCGGTCTCGGTCGGCTGGCTGGCCAACCGAGGAGGTGAAGAGCGGCCGGCTCGCATGCTCATGACGGGCTTCGACTGGAGCCGGCTCGCCGGTGTTCTGTTGGCCGGTGTTCTGTTTCACCGACGGCCGATGGTCCGGGGCCGTTGTTGCCTCGAAGTGCGGACTCTCTCGGACGCGGCCGCTTTGTCTGTCTTTCCCCCCCTGCGCACGCATGAGCGATCACCCGGCCCTGGATCTCGACCTCGATCATCAACTCCGGCTGGAACCGGGCCTCGATGCCTGGGGCATTGGCGTGGTGGGGGCGGGGTTCATTGTGCGCGACTGTCACCTGGTCGCGTATCGACAGGCGGGCTTCCGGGTGGTCGGCATTACCTCGCGAACCATCGACCGGGCCGCCGAGGTCGCTGAACTGCGCGACATTCCCACCGTCTACCGCTCGGTCTCCGAACTGCTGGACGATCCCGAAGTGCAGGTTGTGGACGTTGGGGTCCCTCCCCAGTCTCAGCCCGGAATCATTCGCGAGATCGCCAAGCGCGGCCGACATGTGAAGGGGATCCTGGCACAGAAGCCACTCGCGCTCAGTTACACCGAGGCCCACGACCTGGTGCAACGCTGCGCAGACGCGGGGATTGTGCTGGCGGTGAACCAGAACATGCGGCACGATCAGTCGGTGCGGGCGTGTCGGACGCTGTTGCGGCGGGGGGTTCTGGGCCAACCGGTGCTGGCGACGATCGACATGCGGGCAATTCCCCACTGGATGCCATGGAGCGAGGACCTGGCCTCGCTCTCGACGTTCATCATGTCGATTCATCATCTCGACTGTTTCCGCTACTGGCTGGGGGACCCGGTCCGGGTGCTGGCCAGCACGGGGCGTGATCCCCGGACGAAATTCCCGCACACCGACGGGTTGAACCTGTACATCCTGGAGTTCGCGGAAGGGTGCCGGGCGAGCGCGTGGGACGATGTCTGGACCGGCCCAGCGCGCGAAGGGAGCCAAAGCGACATTGGCATTCAGTGGCGGGTGGAAGGGACCGAGGGGCTGGCCCGGGGGACAATTGGCTGGCCGAAGTATCCGGCGCACACGCCGAGCACGCTCGACTTCACCACGCGACAACGGGGGGACTACTGGTTTCAGCCCCGCTGGCCCGAGGCGTGGTTCCCGGAAGCGTTCCGGGGGACGATGGGCGAACTGCTGCACGCCTTGAAACACGGGCAGGCCCCGTCGATCTCGGGGAAAGACAACCTGCGAACCATCGCCCTGTGCGAGGCGGTGTTTCGGGCGGCGCACGAACATCGCGTGGTGGAACTGGCGGAAATCACCGGCTGAGGGGCGCGCCCATCAGCCCCGTGGGGCCACTGGCCCCAACCAGGAAAAAGGCCGCACCGGCTGGGGGGACGACCGGCCACCGCCGTCCGCATTTTTTGAGTGACGCTGCCTGTTCTCTTGCGAGGCCTGCATGAGTGCTTCTCCTCCCGATGGTCTTGATGACGATGTCAGGCAGCTCCACCGGTTGGGGTATGCGCAGGAATTGAGCCGGCGGATGTCGGGGTTCTCGAACTTCGCCATCTCACTTTCGATCATCTGCATCCTCGCGGGGGGGATCACTTCGTTTCCGGTGGGCTGGTGCAGCGCGGGGGGGGCCAGCGTGGGGCTGGGCTGGCCCCTGGTCTGCCTGCTCGCGCTGGCCACCGCGGCGACGATGGCCCAGGTGGCGTCGGCTTATCCGACGGCGGGAGGGCTCTATCACTGGAGCTCGCTGCTGGGGGGCCGTGGTTGGGGGTGGGCCACGGCGTGGTTCAACCTGGCGGGGCTGATTTCGGTCCTCGCCGCGGTCAATGTGGCCACCGTGCAGTTCGCATTTGGTGCCTTCGCCGAATGGGCGGGACTGAACGCCGCGGAGGTGGCCGAGCGGCTGACCAAGCTGGTCGCTGGCTCCCCCTGGGGAGAGCTGGTCGCGGGGGAACCGGGGAGCCACTGGCTGCTGGGCCAATGGCTGGTGGTCGCCGCCATGACGGGGTCGCAGTGCCTGTTCAACCATCGAGGCATCCGCACAACGACCCGCCTGACCGACTTCAGCGGGTACCTGATCCTGGGGGTCTCGGTGGTATTGGGGGGGGCCCTGCTGCTGACGGCGGACCGCTGGGACTGGGGACGACTGCTGACGCTGACGAACTACACCGGGCCTGCGGGGGGTGAGGTCTGGCCGGAAACGGCGAGTGCCGGCTGGGCGTTCGCCTTGGGCCTGCTGCTGCCCGCTTACACGATCACCGGGTTTGACGCCTCGGCCCATGCGGCGGAGGAGACGGTGGGAGCGGCCCGCGAAGTCCCCCGCGGTATCGTGCGGTCGGTGCTGGTCTCGGCGCTGTTTGGCTGGTTCCTGCTGATCGCACTGGTGCTGGCGATTCCCGATCCCGACACCGCCGCCGCCCAGGGGGGGAACCTCTTCTTCCACATCCTGGAGCAGCGGTTGCCCGGTTGGCTGCGGTGGCCCCTGCTGGGGGGAATTGTGCTGACGCAGTACCTGTGCGGGCTGGCGATTGTGACGAGCGGATCGCGGATGGTGTTCGCGTTCGCGCGGGATGGCGGGTTGCCGTGGTCGGGCTGGCTGCGGCGAGTCTCGGCCCAGTATCGGACACCCGCAGCGGCGATCTGGATCACGGGGTTCCTGGGAGTGCTCGCGACCGGAGCGATTCCGTACCTGGCCCTGACGGCGGTCTGCGTGGTGTTCCTGTACGTCTCTTACGTGATGCCGACGTGGTCCGGGCTGCGGGCCCATGGGCGCACGTGGACGCAAATGGGCCCGTGGCACCTGGGGAGCTGGTACCGTCCGCTGGCGGTCGTCAGCCTGCTCTGGGGTGGGGCCCTGTTTGTGATTGGTGTGCAGCCACCGAATCAGTTGGCGCTGCTGCTGGTGCCCGGGCTGGCGCTGGTGTTGGCCGCGTATTGGTGGATTCACAAGCGGCACCACTTCGCCGGGCCCCCGCTGCTGGCGAACACTCCGCAGCAGGAGCGAGTCCTGGTCGAGCAGGAGCGGGCGCTCGAGCGGGGGGAGTGACCAGCGCCAGGGATAAGACCCTGGCGCCCGTGCGGAGAACTGCGGTGGGGGAAAATGCCGCAGGGCCAGTCGGCGTGAACCGACTGGCCCTGGAGAGCCGAGGCCTGCTGCGATCGCTGGAAGACGCTCGCCTGAGAGCGAACGAGGTTGAGCGACCGGAGTGAGGTGCCTTAGCGGGTGTGGAGGTAGAGGGTTGGGTCGTCGACCACCCAGGGGGTCGACATGGTTTTGCCGTCGTCGACATTGACCACGTTGAAGAAGAAGGTGGTCATGCGGCGGGCGGTGAACCCATAGGGCCGCTGGGTCGAGATGTGATCTTTCTCAGTCAGCGGTTCGACGCCGGCGTGGGCGTAGTAGTGCACCAGCCCATCGGCGGTGAACGACATGCCGAGGGTCCACCAGCCGGGCTCGGTGATCATCGGCCCGGGGACTTCCTCACCCCGCGAGCCGGCGCGAATCAGCAGCATCGCCGAATCTTCTTTGTGGCCGTCGTGCTTGCTGTGGAACTGGACGAAGAACCCGGGCCAGTACTGTTCGACCTTGCCAACCGTCTCGGCGGTCTCGGCTCCCCGGAACATGCGTCGCAGCCCGGTGCGGACCACTTCGTTCTTGATGGTTTCGAGTTCAGCGCGGAAGCCGAACTGCGACCCGGTGCGGCGTTCCCACTGCTCGAAGGGGGGGAGATAGACGCGGACGACGCAACTGGGGGTGTTCGAGACGGGAATGGGCCCGCCGAGGATGGTGGTGACGTTGACCAGGAGGTCATCCTGCTGCTGCTTGCGGGAGATGAACCCGGGGACGCCGGTGTACATCGACTGGATGAGCAGCGCCCCCTTGCTGCCGGGGAGCCCACCGGGGGGGGTGTCGATGCGCTTGACCACGTCGGGCTGGCCGCGGTAGGTGCTCTCGTAGATGCGGTTGTTCTTCGAGATGCCCGAGGGCTGGCGGTCCTGCTTGTCGAGGTTGGTGCTGCTCTTGGGAGCGTTGGGGTAGTAGTCCCAGTCGGTGGCTTCGAAATCGTCGCCGACCTGCTCGACCTTCTGGCCACGACCGGGGACGACGCGGGCCCGGAACTGAGCCCCCACCGTGCCGACGCCCAGCAGGGCGACCAGGCCACACAGACACAGCCGGCGAACATTCGCCGGGCTCAAGAGATTGCGGAACAACATCGGTCACACCCCGGGGTCTGGAAGGCGAGGACGGAGGAGATCGCGGGTTGACCGGGCCGACTCCACAGAGGAGACGACGGCCAGAGACCCACCGATGGCGTCCCTGCCAGAACCCGGTTGCCACGTGCCAGCGCACGAACCGCCTGTGGTATCGACCGAACCAGCGGTATCCGCACCAACCTTGCAACCGGGCTCCCAAACAATTTCCCAACCACTGCAGTTTACCCATTTTTTGCAATCGGAAAAGTCGTCGCGACCGCGCTCACCCCGGGGGTGCAATGGACACCCCCTCGCGGCTGAACTAGCCTCAAGCAGTGCCCGGGGTTGGGGCCGCAGGATTTCCCGAGCGACAGCCCGGCTGGTCCACTGCCAACCCGGCTCCCCTGCCATCGCCCTCCGCCGTCATGAGCCTGGCTGGGGGGGGGGCTGGAAAACCCGGACGCCGCTCACTCTCCTCTCCCTCCTCCCCGGCCCGGCCCCGTTCCGCACAGTCCGGCTCGCTTCCCGCGCGAGGGCCTGCCGCCGGGCTGGGCGGCCCACTTCCGTCCGCTTCGCCCCCCCTTCCTGCCGAATCGGATTCCTCCCGTGCCCAAAACAAACCGTCCATCACATGGGGCCACGTCCAATCGGCCGTCTCGCGGCCGCTCATCTCGGATTGGCCCCGCCACCCACGGGTTGACGAGCTCCGCAACCGCGACCTCGGCGAAGGCGGTGCGCTCCCCGGCCCCACCGCTCAGGAGCGTAGTTCGCGCGCCCGTTGTTGCGCTGGCTGCTGATCTGGTTGTGGGCCTGATTGTTGGCTTGGGGCTGTTGACGCTGTGTGCCACCACGGCGGCAGCGGAACCCCCGGCCGCCGGTTCCCCCCTCCTCTTCCAGGAGGTGCGGGCGATTGTGCAGACGCGGTGCCTGAAGTGTCATGGCCCGCTCGAGCCCAAGGGGGAACTGCAACTGGGGACCCCACTGGGGCTGGCCCGCGGAGGGGAATCGGGCCCCGCCGTGGTGCCGGGGAACCTGGCAGAGAGCCCCCTCTGGCAACGGGTCGCCGCGGGCGAAATGCCCCCCGACGCTCCGCTCCCCAAGGCCGAGCAGCAACGGCTGCGGGACTGGATTGCCGCGGGGGCCCCGGGGTTGCCTCCCCGTCCCCAGGCCGCGGTGGTGGGGGCCGATCACTGGGCCTTTCAACCCCTGCTGCGGCCCGCCGTTCCGGTGAACCCCGCCCGCCACAGCGAAGCGACCGCCATCGACGCATTTGTGCGACAGTCGCTGCTCGCGCAGGGACTCGACCTCAGTCCTCCCGCGGCACCTGCCCTGCAACTCCGGAGGTTGGCGTTCGACCTGACCGGCCTCCCGCCCACCCCCGCCGAGCTGCAGCAGTTTCTCGCCGACCCATCGGAAGACAACTACCACCGCGCGGTCGAACAGTATCTCGCTTCGCCCGCCTATGCCGAGCGGTGGGGCAAGCATTGGCTGGATGCCGCGGGGTACGCCGATTCGAACGGCTATTTCTCGGCCGACACCGACCGCCCGCTGGCCCATCGGTACCGCGATTACGTGATCCGCAGTCTCAACGCCGACAAACCGTTCGACCGGTTTGTGGTGGAACAGCTGGCGGGGGATGAACTGGCGCGGTTCCGCGCCGGCGAACCGACCGACCTGGCGACGATCGAGTTGCTCGAAGCGACGCACTTTCTGCGGAACGGCCAGGACGGGACCGACATTGGCGTGCAGGAGCCGGAAGCGTTCGAGATCGATCGTCGCGCGGCGCTCGAGGCGAGCCTGCAGGTCTCGCTCTCCACACTCCTGGGGCTGACGGTGCACTGCGCCCGCTGTCACGACCACAAGTTCGAGCCAATCACCCAGCGGGAGTACTACCAGCTCCAGGCGATCTGGTTCCCGGCGTTCAATCCCCAAGACTGGATCAACCCCAAGGACCGGACGGTGTACGCGTTCCTGCCAGGCGAACGCGAGCGGTGGGAGGCGAACGAACAGCGACTGACCGCGGAACTGGCCCGCCTGCGGAGCGAATACGTCGAGTGGCTGGCCAGTCATCGCGAGCCCAGTGAACTGCTGCTGGCGGAAGACTTCGAGACGCCTGCCTGGGCGGACCACTTCACGCCCGTCGCCCCGGGCGATGACACCCCGGGGGGAGAGCTCGACTGGAAGCGTTCCACCGCGCCGACAGCGCGGGTGGTGGGTGGTCGGTTGCAGATTGTCGCCGGCCCGGGCGAGGGCTGGCTCTCGACCCGGCAGCCCTACGAGTGGTCGCCCCCGCAACCGGGAGAGTGGATCGAAGTCTCGTTCGACCTGATCGACAACCGGATCGATGGCCCCCCCGCCGAGCGGATTGCCTTCGCGCTCGCCGCCCACGATTACAACGACTCCTCCACCCTCCCCGGGGGGAACCTGCTGATCGATGGTCATCCCTCGGGGCCAACCTCGCTGTACCTCGACTATCCCGGGACCGATCAGAAGCAATTGGGGCAGATTGGCGAACAGGGTTACAAACCGGGCCAGCGTTATGGCGTGCGGGTGACCTGCCTCGAGCCGGGCAAGCTGCGGCTGGAGCAACTGGTCGATGGACTGCCCGACGGCAAGCTGCGCGAACTGGTTCCCGCCGACCTGCCTCCCGGGGGCTTCGCCTTCTTCCTCGCGATTGGCCGCAGCTACGTGGTGGACAACCTGCGGATTGAAAGGAGCCCTTCGCAGGCAGCGTGGCCCGCTGCGGAACGGGAACGGGTGCGGGCCGAGTTGGCCACCCGACGGCAAGACTACGAGCGCCGGCGCAGCGAGTTGCTGAAGCAGCGCGCCCCCAGCCCCGGGCGGGCGATTGCGTGGGTGAGCGACAAGTCGGCGAAACCGCCCGAAGTTCCGCTGCTGACCCGCGGGCTGTATCACCTGCGGGGTCCCCTGGTGGAGCCGGGGGCCCTGGCGGTGCTGAGTGATCCCGCACATCCGTACGAGCCGCGGCCGCCGGCCGAGGCGACCACGACAGGACGCCGGTTGGGCTTCGCCGAGTGGTTGACCCGCCCGGGGGGACGCCCGGCTGGTCTGCTGGCCCGAGTGCATGTAAACCGCCTGTGGAGGCAGTACTTTGGCCGGGGACTGGTGGAGACGACCGACAACGTGGGGCTGGCGGGGGCGTTGCCCAGCCATCCCGAACTGCTCGACCACCTGGCCGACCAGCTGTTGCGCGAGGGGTGGAACCAAAAGCCGCTGCATCGGCAGATGGTGCTGTCGCGGGTCTATCGGCAGGGGGCGGCACCGCAGGAGCGCGGGCTGGAGGTTGACCCGGGGAATCGGCTGCTGTGGCGGTGGCCAGTCCGCAGGCTGGAAGCCGAGTTGATCCGCGATGCGGCACTCGCGATCGCGGGGGAACTCGACCGCACGCCGTACGGACCCTACGTCGGCAGCCAGCAGACGCCGGTGGGCGAAGTGGTCGTCGCTGAGAGCACCCCGGGGGCCCGGCGACGGTCGGTCTACCTGCAACAGCGGCGGTCGCAGACAGTGAGCCTGTTGCGGGTCTTCGACGCTCCGTCGATTGCGACCATCTGCACGGCCCGCCCCTCTTCGACCGTGCCGCTGCAATCGCTGGCACTGCTGAACAGCGAATTCGCGCTGAAGCGGGGCTCGGAGCTGGCGGGGCGGGTGCTGCGGGAGGCCGGCGGTTCGACCGACGCCCGCCTGGAGTTGGCGTTTCAGCTGACCGCCGGGCGTCTTCCGATCCCCGCCGAGCGCGAGCTGGCGACCCGCTTCCTGTCGGAGCAAACCACCCTGCACGCCGGGGCGGGGGCGGAGCCGCAGAGCGCGCCGCAGGCCGAGTTGCAGGCTTGGGCCGACCTGTGCCAGATGCTGCTGGCGAGCCATCCGTTCCTCTATCTCGAATGACACGGGAGACGCCCATGTCGCACACTGTCGTTCCCCATTCGGCGCTCCCGTCGTCCGAGCCTGGCTCGATGTCGAGCTGGGAGTGGTCGCGGCGGGTGTTTCTGTCGCGTTCGGCGACGGGCCTGCTGGGGTCTGTCGCGCTCCGCTGGCTGAATCAACCCCGGGCCGCCCATGCCGCCCCGGGTCCGCATCGTCGCCCCCGGGCGGAGCGGGTCATCTGCCTGTTCCAGAACGGGGGGCCCAGCCAGATGGATCTGTTCGACCCCAAGCCCGAGTTGAACCGGCTGAGTGGTCAGCCTTATCCGGGGCAGGCCAAGGTCGAGACACTTTCCCCCTCGGCGTCGGGCAACCTGCTGGGGTCGCCGTTCGCCTTCCACCCCGCCGGGCAGTGCGGGATGTCGCTCTCCGAGATCATTCCGCACACAGCCCGCATCGCCGACGACATCTGCCTGGTTCGTTCGATGGTCACCGAGTCGGTCTGCCACGAGACGGCCCTGCGGATTGCCCACAGCGGGCACCCCCTGGCGACCGACCGCCCCAGCCTCGGTTCGTGGCTGAGCTATGGTTTGGGGACAGGCAATCAGAATCTCCCGGCGTTCGTGGTGCTGCCCGACCCGGGTGGCCTGCCGATCAATGGCACGCTGAACTGGTCGGCGGGCTGGCTTCCCGCGCAGCACCAGGGAACCCCGTTCAACGTGCAGGACCTGGCGACGTCGCCCGTGCTGAATCTGTCGACGCCAGCGGGGGTGTCCCAGGGAGCCCGCCGGGCGCAGTTGCGCTTCCTGCAGCAGCTGAACCAGCTGCAGGTCGACAGGTTTCCCGAGAACAGCGACCTGGCGGCGCGACTGCAAGACTTCGAAACCGCCGCCCGCATGCAGTCGGCTGTGCCGCTGGTCGCCGACCTGTCGGGCGAGACCGCCGCGACCCGCGGGCTGTATGGCCTGGACCAGCCCGGCACACAGGCGTATGGCACGCGGTGCCTGCTGGCCCGCCGGCTGATTGAGCAGGGGGTGCGGTTTGTGGGGGTCTACCTCAAGAGCCAGCCGTGGGACACCCACAGCGACAACGCCAACGCAACCCGCAAGGTGGCGGCCGAGATTGACCAACCGTCGGCAGCACTGGTGCAGGATCTGAAGCAGCGGGGACTGCTGGATTCGACCATCGTGCTGTGGATGGGAGAGTTTGGCCGGACGCCCGTTTCGCAGGGCGGGAATGGGCGCGATCACAGCCGGCGGGGGTTTTCGCTGTGGATCGCCGGAGGTGGCTTCAAGGGGGGGCAGGCCCACGGCGCGACCGACGACTTTGGCTACGAGTCGGTGGAGCAGGTGGTCTCGATGCACGATCTGCACGCGACGGTGCTAGCGGCCCTGGGGCTCGACCATGCGGAACTGACGCACCGGCACGAGGGGCGAGCCGAGACCTTGACCGAGCCCGACCTCACGCGGGCCCGCGTGGTGGAGGGTTTGTTGGCCTGAGTCGGGGGCGCGCGAAGGTTGCCGAACGGCATCGCGCGAGCGGTCTCGCGACCGCACCGTCGCGATAGTGGAAAGATGCGGGCGGAAACGAGAGAGTAGAGACGCCGTCCGGATGGCGGTTGTGTTCTGTCGGGGTTTGATGCGCACCGGGTTGGGAATTCACTTCACTTGTCGACCGCCAGTTTTCAGCAGCTTGCCAGTGGCTCGAGTGGAAACTCGGCACTGCTGGAGTTTGAGGGGCGGCGGCTGTTGATTGATGCCGGGCTGAACCCGCGGCGCCTGCTGCAGTTGCTGCAACAGGTCGAGACCGACTGGAGCTCGATTGATGGCATGCTGCTGACGCACACCCATGCCGATCACTGGCATCGCGGGGTGATGGCGCAACTGCTGGCCCGGCGGATTCGGCTCTACTGCCATCCCGGGCATCGCAAGCAACTGCAGTTGAACTCCTCCGATTTCGCCCTGCTGGCCCTGCAGGGGCTGGTGCATTACTTCGAGGCGGGAACCGAGTTCGAGCCGCTCCCGGGGGTGGGCTGCCTGGCCTGGCCGGTTCCCCACGATGGCGGACCGACCTTTGGATTTCGGCTCTGGGGGACTCCCCGGGGTGCGACCCGGTCGTGGGTGGTCTGTTACGCGGCCGACCTGGGGTCGTGGAGTCTCGATCTGCCGACCCGGCTGGCGAATGCCGACCTCCTGGCGCTCGAGTTCAACCATGATCTCGACCTGCAGTTGAACAGCCAGCGACCGACCTGGCTCATTTCTCGCGTGCTGTCGGATGTGGGGCATTTGTCGAACACGCAGGCAACCCGGCTGGTGAAGGAGTGCCTGACCGCTTCGACACTGCGGCAGCCCAAGGTGCTGGTGCAACTGCACCTGAGCAAAGAGTGCAACACCGCCGAGTTGGCGGC
>CAIUHT010000048.1 GCA_903898975.1 uncultured Planctomycetaceae bacterium | reverse complement strand
CTTCTCTTCAGTCGGCTTCTCTTCAGCCGGCTTGTCCGACGCGGCGTCCGGCTGGGCTTCTTCAGGCTTCGCCTTGTCACTCTTGGCTTCCGGGGCGGGGTCGGCTTCGGGCTCGCCATCGGCGGGCTCCGCCGCACCCCGGGGAGTTCCCCGCTTCTGGAATGTCAGTCCCTCGTCAGCGGGAGGGGCTCCCTCGAGACGGAACCGAAAACTGTTCCCCCCCAACACCTCGGCGACCCCCGCCATCGTTCCCTCCTTGGGGCTCTCGAGCAGCATCAGGTTGCCATCGGTGTTGAGCTGGCCCTCGATCGACTTCGGCTCCCCCTGTTCGGGATGGAACGTCCAGACGAAGCCACTCTCTTCCGAGATCCGCAGTTCGACCTCGCCCCCCGCGGGAAGCTTGGCCTGCCACGTCCCCACCAGGTCGAAGACCTCTTCGTCGTCCTCGTCGCCGGGCTCACCAGCGGGGTCGGTGGCGGGGTCGGCGGGGCGGGCGTTCGCCGCCGGGTCCCCTTCCGCAGGCTTGGCCGCGGGCTCTTCGACCGGCGCGGGGCGGGTCTGCGGAACTGGTTGCAGTTGGGCCGGCGCGGCGGGCCCCGGTTCAACCGGTGCCGGGCGGGTCTGCGGCTCGAACGGGGCTCCCCCGGTCGCCGCCTGGGCCAGGCGTTCTTCTTCAGGCAGCGCTGGCTCGGCCTGGGCCAGTTCGGCCGCCTGCAGCGTCCGCAGCAGGTTCCCGGCGATCGCGTCGCGGGGTTGCAGTTCGGACACTTTCTTCAGGGCGTTGATCGCCTGCGGTCCATGCCCGCAGACCAGGTAGTGGTAGGCGAGCACGAAGCGGGCGGGGGCATCGTCGGGATGGGCCTTGGTGTAGTTCTCGAGCGACCGCAACTGCGGTTCGTACTCGGACGGGGCGGCGTACAGCCGCTGCATGGTGGTCCAGTCCCACCCCGGGGCGGCGGCGAGCAGCGCGTTCAACACGGTCGCCGCAGCCTGGTACTCCTGCAGGGCGAACAGGGTGAGGGCGTAGAACTCGTGCGCGGCGGGGTCGCCCGGCCGGCGTTGGACGGCCCCCTCGGCGAACAGGCGGGCCTGCTGATAGTCGCGTTTGCGGAACGCGTCGCGGGCCGCCGCCAGCACCGTCAGCCCGGGGTCTTCCGCCGCGACAGGCGCAGGACGGGTGGTGGCAGTCGCGGGGGTCTCGACGGTCACCGGCGTGACCTGCTGCAACACAATCGGCCGGGAGTAATCGACCCCCTGCACCAGCACCACGGGAGTGGTGTAGGGGTTGTAGTACTGCACCAGGCCGCTGGAGTAGATGAACTGCGAACTGCCCCAGCCCAGCACCCCGAGGGCGAAGGGGGCCACCCAGGTGGTGGCCCAGTGACCACCCCACGCCCCGTGGTACCAGACCTGGTGCTGCGGGGCGATGTAGGTCTGGTTCCAGTAGGTGTTCCAGGCGATCGGCCGGGTCGGGCGGGTCGACCAGCCCCACGGACGGTTGGACCAGCCCCCGGGCCGCACCCACCCGTTGTAATAGTTGTATTGCTGGTTGTGGATGTTCACCCCGTTGAAGTTGTTCTGGTTGATGTTGATG
>CAIUHT010000047.1 GCA_903898975.1 uncultured Planctomycetaceae bacterium | reverse complement strand
TTGTGACCACGTGGTTGTGCCCAGTCAGCGTGAGAGTCTCCTGCCCGGTCTGCGCGTCCCAGACTTTCAGCGTGTTGTCCCTGCTACTGCTGGCAATCCGCGTCCCGTCCGGGCTGAAGGCCACGCCGGTGACGTTGTCTTTGTGCCCGGTCAGGGTGAGTGTCTCCTGCCCGGTTTGCGCGTTCCAGACTTTCAGCGTCTTGTCGTCGCTGCCACTGACAATCCGAGTCCTGTCCGGGCTGAAGGCCACGCTTGTGACCACGTGGTTGTGCCCAGTCAGCGTGAGAGTCTCCTGCCCGGTCTGCGCGTCCCAGACTTTCAGCGTGTTGTCGTAGCTGCCACTGACAATTCGCGTCCCGTCCGGGCTGAAGGCTACGCACCTGACTTCTTCGGTGTGCCCGCGCAATGTTGTCTTAGGTTGATAGATCAAGTTGTAGAGATAGTTGTGCTCCCAGCCGCGAAGATTCCATTGGGCTGAGTCGACGTACTGTTGCGCTAAACTCACGTTTCCGTCCTCCCAAGCCCGTTGGGCATTCGACAGTGTGTTGGCGTAGACGAGCAGTTCCGCACGATGTTGTTGCTCCTCAGCCCGGGTTTTTTCCGTCACGGCTTTTTCGCGTTCGTCAATTGCAGTTCTTTCGTTCTTCTCCGCAAGCTGTTTTGCTTCGACAGCCTCGTCCTTCGCGGTTTTCGCGCGCCAATAAAACAGGCCTGCCAATCCTGCGACGAGGCTCATCGCCACCGCCAGCCACTGAAAGATTCGCCGGTTCTTCTCGGCGGTTCTCTGCTTCTCCCTTGCTTCCTGCAGCCGCTCGTCTTGACGAGCTGTCTCCGCTTGTCGGCAGGTTCGCACGAATCCCGCTTCCAGTTGGGTCAGCCGCGGGGGTGTCTGCGTGGCCAGACGCTCTGCCTCCTCCAGCACCGTTCCTCGGAGAGTCAGGTTCTCAGGCTTTGAGTCAGCCTGGTAACGCTGCCAGTCGGTGCGTACCCGTTCGACCAGTTTTCGCGTCGATTCGGCCTCCGCGAGCCAGAGATGCAATTGCTTCCACGACCGGATCAACGCCTCGTGGGTCACTTCTACCAGCGTTTTTGTGTCCCTTTTGGCTGGGGCTGGCTGCGTGCCCCCACTGTTGAGCGTCGGCACGGTGGAAGTCGCTTCGGGGTTCGCGCGCGGTGACAACGACGGCGGGGTGTGGGTGTCGGTCTCCTCGTTCTCTTGCGTCACCGACAGCAGTCGCGCTGTCGCAAGGCGGCCGACAAGCTGTCGCGTGAACTGGGGGTCGCCGCCGCTGGGGGTCAGTTCCTCCAGGTCGACCCGCCGCCGCGTCAGCCGCCTCTGCTGCAGATCCCCCTCCTCCAGGTCGCTCAACACCAGCCGGTCAAACAGGAACTCACACTGCCGCTGCTCCGCCGGGCTCAACCCCCCAAAGACCTCGTCCGCCGTTCGCGCAATCGCCCCCTTGACTCCACCCACATGCCGAAAGCCCGGCTGCAGCTTCGCCTCCGCCTCGCCCACGTTGTACCGCAACCGCTTGAGCCAGGCCCCGTGCCGGTATTCCCAAAGCTGCCGCAGGCAGTGCTGCAGCAGCGCCATCGCCCCCGGTTCGTCCCCCAGGTCATTGAACACTTCGGCCAGCAGCCCTGGTTCAAACTTCAGCTCCGCCGCCCGGGCCTGCCCCTCCACGGCGATCCGCAGCCGGTCGCCCGTCAGCGGTTGCAACAGTTTCCCGTGTCGGGCGTCGTCGGCGTCGAGCAGTTGGTGCAGGCCGTCATGCTCGGCACAGTCTCCCAGGAAATCGGCCCGCAGGGTGAAGATCAGCCGGGTGCGCTCGCGCAGCGCCAGCAGCCGATCAATAAACGCCCGCCGTTCGTTCGGGTCGCGACACTGCGTGAACACCTCCTCAAACTGATCGACCACCAGGACCTCGGGATTGGGGCTGGCGGTCCACAGCCGGTCAAGTTCGGCCATGGGATTCGGCCCCGGTTTCATGATCAGCGTCTTCAGGTTCGGGTCGCGACGCTGCAACTCGGGGAGGACCCCCGC
>CAIUHT010000046.1 GCA_903898975.1 uncultured Planctomycetaceae bacterium | reverse complement strand
TCATCGTCAGCGGCCACAAGCACACCGGCGGCTATCAGATGCTCCGAATCCCGTCCACCGGGATGCTCGCTCACCGCACAACCTCGGTTCCCGGCTGTCCTCAGCGGCGGCTGGCCCCAGCGGCGGCTGGTCCCAAATGGTGACACTCATCCCTGTCACCCGGTTGCCAAAACTCGCTGCCGCTGGCATCCCCCGGAACGGACCGTTAAACTTTCCCCAATCCTCCCAGGGGGAGAGTCCCTCCCGGTCCCGTGGGAAAACCGCATGCTCTGCCCGTTCTGCAAAGAGAATGAGACCCGGGTCATTGACTCGCGCGCCAGCGAAGAGTTCGTGATCCGTCGGCGGAGGGAGTGCCTCAACCTCAAGTGTGGTCGGCGTTTCACGACTTACGAGAAAATCGAAGAGGTTCCGCTCAACGTCATCAAGAAAGATGGCTCGCGGGTCCCCTTCAGCCGCGACAAGATTCGCACCGGTCTCGAGAAAGCCTGCTACAAGCGGCCTGTCTCCGCCGAGCAGATCGAGCGGATTGTCTCGCAGGTCGAAGCCGAGATTCATCGAGATTTCGAGCGGGAAGTTGGCTCGCGGGCCATTGGCGAGCTGGTCTTCAATCTGCTCCGCGAGGTCGATCAGGTCGCCTTTGTGCGGTTCGCCTCGGTCTACCGCGAATTCCAGGACGTGAATGACTTCGTCGAGGAACTCGAGCCCATCCTCCGCCGCTCCGGCCGCTCGTAGTCAGCCCCGCTGGCTGACATCGTGCGAACCCCGCGGACGTGAGTTGGGCCACTCCTCTCTTAGCACGCCACGCTCCTGCTCGCCACGCTCCCGCCTCGAGTCCCAGTTCCGAGGCGCCATTCCCCGTTCCCGATTCATCCTCTCTTCTGTTCCTGCGGTGTCAAATGGCTGCGAAATCGAACAAGGCCCTGGGGGCTGCCCTCCTGGTCGCCCTGGGTGTGGGAGCCTACCTGGGAAACCTGATTCCCAAGCTCGGCTGGGGGACTGGCTCGGGCTGGCTCGGACAGGCCCCCGACACGCTCGCGACCGCCACGACCGAACAACCCCGGTCGACATCCGCCAAGCCGGCCTCCTCCTCCTCAGGCGAAGCTGCTGGCGACGAAGACACCACCGAGCCCGCTGTTGTCGTCCGCATTGATGGACACGACCTGCTGCTGCAGGGAGCCGACGGGGAATTTCAGGCAACCGACGCGGCCGAGATTGTCCGCCTCGCTGTCGCGGCGACGCCCGCCGCCGGGGCTCCCCGGCTTCGCATCGAATTGACCCCCCGCTCTCGCGCGAAGGCCGAAACAGAACTCCAGCAGGCCCTCCGCGATGCCCAGGTCGACGCTGAAGAAGTGCTGTGGGTCAAGCCCCAGCAACCGTAAGGAACATCAACCGGCGATTCGCCTTCGAACGCTCAGGTACTCACCTTGCCCGCGGCAACACAAACCTGATCACGGCGTTTCATTGCGCCGTAAGCGGCTCGATCCAAGCACACCCGACCACGGCTCATTCGCTCAAAACAGGCAACAGCCAGTTCGTCGCCTGGAAAGCCCAGCCCAACCCAGACCCGGCACCCACCGGCCGGGGGGCTCCTGTCTTATTGAGACTGCTGCACGCTGCGGAGCACCGTCTGGCCCAGTTCGACCGTCACCGAGGAACTGACGCGGTTTTCGTCAATCCCCTCCCCCGCCTCGCCATTCGGACGCAGATAGCTGGTGCCGGTGTCACGCACTTGAAAGCCGAGCGATTCGAACAGTTTCTGCCCCGCCACGTTCAGGCTGGGGACCACCACTTCCACGTCGGTCACGCCATCTTCCGCGAGCCGACGGAAGACTTCGCACAACAGGATCCGCGCCAGCCCCTGCCGGCGTGCCGCGGGAATCACCCACAGGTCGCCCAACCCCACCAGCCGGCGGCGCTGCGTCATCGAATGCTGGTCCATCACCCAGCAGGTCATCTGGGCCAGCGTCTGTCCGTCCGCGGCACTGATCACGGTGAATGACAGCGACTCATACCGCCCCAGTCGGCACATCCACCACCAGCTCGACTCGGGGGGGCGGTCGAGGATCCCGAACTTGATCTGCTTCTTGAGCTTGACCGCCCGAGGTTCGAACGGCGTCTTCCCCTGCACCAGTTCCAGCCGATAGATCCGGTACGATTCTCGGGGCACATAGCCCACCCTGTTCAGAAACGGTCGGGCCGACACGTCGCTGTCGAGGAATCCCACGCTGTCGGCACTGCCGTACAACCCCAGGTAGAACGGGTTCCGCCCGGGCGATTCCCCAGCGTGGCACTCGCTGGCTCCCCGCCCCTCGACGTACGCCCGGGCCCGCTCGATCAGGCCTCGGCCGATCCCCTGCCGGCGATAGTTGGGGTCGACCACCACCATCGAGATCACACCCACGGCATGCTCGAGGCCGGTCCCGTCTTCGTTGGCACCGAACCCGGCATGGGCGAAGCCGACCAGTTGACCCTGGTGAGAGGCAACAATCAGTCCCTGCGGGTCAAAATAAATCTGCGCCAGCACAGCGAGGTCGAAGGAGTCGCAAGAGACTTCCACCGCCGCGCCAGGGCCCAGGCCCGCACGTTTCCAGAGCGAAACCAGGGCGGGCACATCGCCGTTATGGAAGGTGCGGTAATCGATCAAGGAAGTCACGCCCAAAAAGCCGGGATGAGGGGAGTTTGAACCCTGCGAACAGAGAGTGACCAACCCAGGCTGTTACCAGCCGAGAGTCTCACCAGCCGAGTGACATGTTGGCCTCGATTGCCCGCTGAGCGGCGTGCAGATCGACCCCGGTGTCCAGCATGTACAATCGGATGGCGTGCAGTTTGTCGCCCTTGGCCCGCGACAGGCACTCCCGCGCCTGATCGCAGGGGGCGGTCACATCGCTCAACCCCAACAGCCGCTTCGAAATGACCCACAAGTCGCGAGGGCGGCGCGCCACCCGCAGCACATCCTCATCGGGATAGTGCTGTCGGGCCAGGGCCTCCGCCTCGGCACGGGTCTCGGCCCACCCCACCATGACGTGGGCCGTCGTTTCAATCTCGAACAAGGGCATCAGAGTCAGTCGCCGTCCATTCCTGAGAAGCTTGCTCCATCATAGGGATTGAAACGATTGGGTGAAAGGTTTCAACAGAGAAGGTCATCCCTCCGAAACTCTCTTCCCTCCATCCATGGCCAACCCGTCCTACAACCCAGCTCCCCGCCCACAACCACCCGCCACGCCACCCCCCTCAAAAAGTCGACCCTCCCACAACTTAATCCCACACCGCCACCAGCCCGGCCACATCAGCCCGGTCACATCGGCCCGGCCGCCACCAGCCCGGCCGCCACCAGCCCACGCCCCACGGTCATCAATGCGGGACGGACCACCCAGCCACCATCTCTCACGGTCCATGGCCCATCGGCCCATCCTTTTGAACAGCCGGCGTGTTGACACCCCCCACTGACGAGCATAGACTCGGCACACAGGGTTGGACGACAATTCGCTCCAGCTTCAAGTCCCCGTAGCTCAACTGGATAG
>CAIUHT010000045.1 GCA_903898975.1 uncultured Planctomycetaceae bacterium | reverse complement strand
ATCCCCCGCTGAACAAGGCCCGCAGGCGACTCTGTTCGCGTCGCCGCCGCGTCGGCCCGCAGGCCCGTTGAGAATGCGCCTCACTTGTTCCCCGTCACTCACTTGGCCGATAATCCGGCCCCAGTCTTGTCCCCCGGATGTTTTCGATGACCAAGCACTACGTACTCGGCCTGATGGCCGCCAATCGCACCGGGATTCTCGCGGCGGTCTCGACCGCTCTCGCCGAGCTGGGGGGGAACATCCGCGACATTCGGCTGACGGTGGTCGAAAACCATTTCGCGATGATGCTCTCGGCCGATTTTCCCGACCGTCGCGATCCGCAGGTCATCGTCTCGCACCTCGAGGGGGTGGGCAGGCCGTTCGGACTGTCGGTGCTGTTGCGCGACCCGGCGGGCGATTCTCTCCCCCCCCTCCCGTCCAGCGAGTGCCAGATCTTCCAGCTGACGCTCGCCGGTCCCGACCAGCCCGGTGTGCTCTCCCGGTTCTCCGCCGCCCTCGCCCGCGAACAGGTCGACATCATCGATCTGTATGGTTGGCGGAACGAGCCCGGCACCCCCATGCTGATGCTGGAACTGGCTGTCCCCTCGTTCGTCGAGGTTGACCGCCTGCGGGGCGAACTGCACAAGCTCGCCGCGCAGTACGAGCTGACCTGCCAGCTGGAGTTCATCACGCCCGGTGCACAGCGCGACCCCCGGCCACTGCGACAACGCCTCCCGGGGGGTGGCTTCCAAGGTTAGGGGACACCCACCGTCGATGGCGCGGAGTGTGCCCCGGGCTCGCTGGTGGAGAGCCTTGGCTGGCGGGCAGGAATCGGCAGTGAATACGAACCGGCAGTGGGCGGTCATCGCGCCGAGGCTGTGGCCCGCGATGGCGTCTGCTACAGCGCTCCGGCGGGCGACGTGGCTGCCAGTCGTTCGAACTGCATCCGCAACGCCCCCTCGCGACCACGGGCATAGCGGGCCGGGTTCCGCTGAAACGCCGTGCGCGATTCGCGCGAGGCGAAGAGATACAGCTGCCCGTTGAAGTACGCGGCGAACTGCGTGCTGCCCGGCACGCTCCGTCCGCTCGACTCGAAGACCACAAGATCGGCCCCACCCGCCTGCGGGGCATGCGTTGCAGGATCGCGCTGGAACGCCTCGAGGGCGGCACGGTCCGCCAGCTTGTACTGACGCCCTTCAAACCGGGCCACAAACTCCTCCGAGCCGGCCTGCCATCGCCCCGCCAGTTTCAGCGTGACCGGGCAGTAGCCCTCAAGGCCCCATTGCGGATCGGTCAGGCCCTGGCCCGCCAGGCCGCCCGTGCTTGCGGCGGGACGGGTCTCGGGGCTGGCTCCCTGCCGTACGGGCGGGAGCCAGCCCTCGCTGTCGGCTGACTGGTTCGTCATGGGACGCGATGTTCCCGACGTGAGCCGGGCGGGACGCCCTTCGCCTCCCGGTTGTGACGCCGCGACTCCCTGGGGCGAGCCAGCGGAGGAACCCGACGCGGACCGCGTTGCTCCACCATTGGTCGGGCCACCCGCCGACGGCGTCCGCCCCAGGTTGGTCCGCTCGGGACTGAATTGATCGGGAGGCGATCGATCGGGAGGCGATCGTTCGGGCCGGGCAGGCAGTGAGCCGGTCCCCGCCAGCAGGGGTTCGGTCCGCGCGGCCGGCTGACCCCGATAGCGGGCCAGGCTGTTCAGATACGAGGTGCCCCCCCCCGACTGAAAGCCTTCCCGCCGAAACACAATCCGGCCGTCGGGCGACATCACCAGGTCCGACGGGAGCGAGGTCACTCCCAGTCGCTCGGCCTCGGCCCGCTGCCGCCCGGTGTCAAGCTTCACCAGCACAAACTGCTGGCTCGTCGCCTGTTCGAAGGCGGGCGACGAAAAAACTTCGTGCTCCATGGTCCGGCACGGGCCGCAATTCCGGCTGTAGACGTGAATCAGCAGGGGCAGCCCCCGGTCCCGGGCCTCGGCCCGGGCGGTCGCAAGGTCGGAGTGCCATTCGACTGCCAGGAGGGTGCCGGGGGCGACCAACCCGGTTAGACACAGGCCCAGTCCCAGCAGGGAACGCCGTCGCAGTTGGATGGAGGGGTGTAGCATGGTGCAGACTCTGTGGATGGTCAGGCGGGGGGGCGATTCAAACCTTCCCCCCCTGGCAGTATGCAGTCCCGGCGGGCCGCAGGCGGGGTGGGAGCCGGGCATTTCCCCCTGAAACGAGCGCCAATTGCACCCGACTTGCCGACTTTACGGCCGGCCCCCCAGGCGAGGGTGGGGGCCCCCGGCGGTCCCGGTCCCCGGGGTTGCCCTGGCGTGCGGCGCTGCTGGTCGCTGGCCCGTTTGTCTGGTACGCTGACCCCAGTTCTTTCGCCTCTCTTCCACTCGCTTTTGGCCGCGGATTGCCGCGGGTTGCTGCCCACTCATGTTGCGTCTGTTGACCGCCGGCGAATCGCACGGCAAGAGTTTGGTGGCCCTGGTGGATGGCTTTCCGGCCGGGCTGACGGTGGACGTCGAGGCGATCAATTCGCAGTTGCAGCGTCGCCAGGGGGGTTATGGCCGGGGCGGCCGGCAGAAGCTTGAGATCGACACGGTCGACTTCCTGTCGGGGCTGTGGCAGGGGCAGACGCTGGGCAGTCCACTGGCGATGGCAGTGGTCAACCGCGACGCCAAGCTGGAACGGTTGAAAGAACTCGAGCGGCCACGCCCCGGCCATGGCGATCTGACCGGGGCGATCAAGTATCTCGGCTCGATTCGCGGCGTGCTCGAGCGGGCGAGCGCGCGGGAGACCGCGGTGCGCGTCGCCGCCGGGGCGTTGGCCCAGCAACTGCTCGCCCAGTTTGGCGTGCGGGTGTTTGGCTACGTGGTCCAGCTCGAATCGATTGCGGTACCACCCCGGGAGATGTCCCCCGAGCAGCAGCAGGCGGTTCGCGACGCCAGCCCCATGTACACCCTGAACCCCGATCTCGATGCCGCCCTGGTGGCCCGTGTCGATCAGGCGACT
>CAIUHT010000044.1 GCA_903898975.1 uncultured Planctomycetaceae bacterium | reverse complement strand
GCCGCCCAGTTTCGCAAACTGTTCACCCCGGGCGAAGGAGTGGAAGAGGGGCTGCTGGGGGCCGCCACTGGCACCGAGCCCCGCCTGTCGGAACTGGCGACCGCCACGCTGGGGCTCATCGGCAAGAGCGAGTCGCTGGTGGCGATCTTGCAGGCGACCCGGCATGGTGACGCGCGGCTGCAGGCTATCGCCGGGCTCAGGCGGTCCCTGCTGGAGGACGAGTTCCATCGCGAGTTGATCCGCGAGGCACTTTCGCAGCGATTCGCCCCCGCGGTGGCCGAGCAGGTCGAACGCCTGCTCTGGGGCTACACGGTGGCCGAGGCCCGCACGGTGGAAGCGACCACGCAGTTGCTCGAGGCTCTCAATTCTCCCGAGATCGCCGTGCGGGAACTGGCCATCACCCATCTGCGGGAGTTGACCGGCCGCGACTTCGACTACCAGGCCAGCGGCAGCGAAATGCAGCGGTCCAGTGCCGCTCGCGCCTGGCGGCAACTGGTCAATCGCAACGGGGGGACCGTGCTGAAGCCCGTTCAGCCCCCCGCCCCCAACGACGACCAGTAAGTCGCCGCGTTCGCTGAGCGCGGCCGATCGCCAGCAGTTTCGCGCCCCGAACGCTTCATCCCGACAGCTTCATCCCGAGGCCGCTTTGCCCAGCAGCAGAAGTCGTGCGCCGCAAAGGTCACGCCCCGCCGCGGGCCACTCTCTGCCCTCGCTGGCAGGCCTATTCCCGTTCGTTCGCCGGTCGCCGGTCGGTCCACGGAATCTTGAGATCACGCAGGTGCTTCCCCAGGAAGTTCACCATGGTGTCTTCCAGCTTGGTCTTCTTTCCCAGCAGCTCGGTTCCTCGAGCCGTCCCAGGGAACTCCCGGAAGTACATCCGTTGATCGCTCCCGGGGGCCGAGGCGACCTGGTCGTAAGTCTTCTGCGCCTGTCCCTTGTCCTGTCCATCCTTCTGGGCCACCGCCACCAGGCAAGAGATGCCCAGCATCGGAGCCCCCAGCGCCTTCAGCGGCTGCGCCAGCCCCAGGCCCTGCAGGTTCTGCTGAGGCGAAATCAGCACCAGCGCCCGCACATTCTGCCCCCGCGGGGTCTGCCGTCCCGAATCAACCGGGGCGTCGGCGTACGGAGGCTTGTTCCAATCGCGGAACGCGGCGTAGACCGCGACCGTGGCCCCCATCTCGGGGCCCACGAACGCCGTCTTGTTCATGTTGAACTCCTCCGCCTGGTGCCGCTCCAGCAGAAACTTGTTGACCGCCTCCATGTCCCCCTCGTACATCGCGACGAGGTCCCCCTTCTTCAACTCGCGGCGCGCTTTCTTGTCTCCCTGGGCGGCCCCGGCGGCTCCGTCACCCCGCGACTCGCCATGCCCCCGCAGGTCGACCGTCAGCACCGCATACCCTTCTTTTTGCAGTCGGTTGGCGAAGCCCCCCTCCGATTGCCAGATGAAGCGGTTGCCGTCCTTCATGTGCAGCAGCACCACGACCGGGGCATCTTTGCCCCGGGACGACTGATAGTACGTCGCCTTCAGAGCCAGGTTGTCTTTCGTTCGCAGTACGACGTTGACCGGCTCGTTCTTGCCCGACGATTCGCCCGACTTGGCCTGGGCCCAGGCCTGCGCGGGGGTGGCCACTCCCGCAGAGAGAACCACCAGGCAGGCGCACAACGCACAACGCAGGGAACGGGACAGACGACTCATGTGGGTCGGTTTCCGCGGACAAGAGTGCAGAAGAAGAGGGAAACAGACAGTTTCTTGAGCGAATTCTAGCGCGAGGTCGAAGGGCCGGTCAATCAGTCGGAGCACTCCCTCCGCAGTACCCCGCATTCCCTCCCGCCCGCGGATCACCCGCCGCCACAACCCCCCACGCCGCCCCGGCCTCGCCCCGGGCCGTTGCGCCCGTCACTTTCCTGGCACTTTCCCGACACTTCCCCGGGCATCCAACCAGTCACTCCGGCGGTGACTTTGACGTCACGCAGCAGAACTCTTTGCGGGCCACGCCGTCAGCTTCCGCCCCGTCACGCCCACGGGCTGCTGTGCCGCTGAATCTCCCGCGTAATCCCTTCGACCAGTTCTTCCAGCGCACCCCGTGCCAGCAGCGAAATGGACTCGGGATACGACCCCTGCCCATACGCGGCAGCCTCGGGCAGGTACGTCACCCGCGACCCGTTCGCCAGTGTCACCACAATCACCGCCAGCTCCGGAAACCGCCGCCGCAATTCCTGCTGGAAAGACTGGTACAGCTCCCCCTCGCAGGCAATCCACAGGGCGTCTCCCAGCCGCCACGTCCAGACCGGCAGCGGAAACTTCGGGTCCGGGGGCAACACCCTCAGCCGCGTCAACTGCCGGTCCATCCGCTCGATCATCGCGTGGGCATCCCGGGCGGCGGTTACCTCTCCCCGCCCCTCGGCCTCCCGCTTGCGAGCCTCCCACGTCGCCCGGCTCGCCAGCACCTCGTCCCGCTTCGGCAGGTCGGGGCGATACGCCAGCGGAACTTCAAAATGCTGAAAGCGAAACTGCTCGAGTGCCGCGCTCGCGGAGGGCCCGACCGGCTCCGCCGACCACGCCCCCAGCGTCGCCCCCGAAACAACCGCTCCCCCATACGTCCACACGGTCTCGGGCGGGTCGAGCCCCTCCAGTGCCGAGAGCGCCGCATGCCCCAGTTGCCGCCCGTTCCTGTCGGCGACCTCCGTGCGCTCCACAAACCCGTGCCGCGGTCCCAGGTCGGCCGAGGCCCCCTGCAGGAACACGCACGGCGCGCCCCCCTCGGCCTCCTCCAGCACTTCCCGCATCGCCCCCGGGAAGTCCGGGCTGATCAACGTGTTCCCCCACGCCAGCGTCGTCGGGTGGCAGGCGTAATTCACCACGGTGCACAGCGTGCGACCGTCACGCGCGAGCGCCCGGGCCACCAGGGTTGTCCGGTCGGCCGGGCCAGTCGGGTTGTACCCGCACACCGGTCGCCCCGTCGCTGGCTCGAAGTAGTCGCGGTTCGCCGCCAGGCGGCATTCCCCGGTCCCATACACCAGGCAGGCTGGCTCAAGCAAGTCCCGGGCCCGGGTCATCAGGTCGGCCAGTGTCGCGTGCAGGGCGTCGAGGGTTGGGCCAATCAGCTCCCCGCCTGGCTCCGCCGCCCGCGACCTGTCCAGCAGCCCCGCGGCGTGCGTGTGCGACCAGCAGACCACAATCCGGCTGATCGCGACCCCCGTGCGGGCCGCAAGCTGTTCGAGCAACTCCTGCTGCTCGCTCCCCCACAACAGGCAGTGGTCGACCGCCAGCAGAAATGTGGGGGGCACGCTCTCGTCGGCAAGAGGGGCCAGGCACAGCGCCGTCGCCGTCAGCGGACGATGCACTCCGGTCGCCCGCTCATGTGTCGCCGCCCCCCACATCCGATGGTAGATCCCCACGGGAGGGGTGATCTCGGCCCGCGCCACTCCCAGTCGCAGCCGCGATTGCGGTTGCCTCTCTTCAGTTCGACACCCACTCATGGACGGGACTTCCTTGGGGAATGAACGGCAAATCAAAACGCCAGCCGCACCTGCTGAAGAGACCGCCGCAAAGTGGCCAGCCGGGGGACACCGCTGCCTGCCACCACCAACGCGATCACAGACTGCCGACCGCGGCGCAGTGCGTCATCACGCGGCCGCCAGCTACTCGTCGCTCAGCATCACCGACCACCCGCGGGCCTCTTCGATGTGCAGCAGGGCAATCCGCACGGCGGCCATCATGGGGTAGGCCAGGATCAGCCCCAGGATCCCCCACGTCCAGCCCCAGTACGCCAGCCACAGGAACAGCACTGTGGGGTCGAGATTCAGTTGCTGGCCCGACATCTTCAGTTCGACAAAATCGATCCAGAACAGGCGGTTCAGAATGATCAGCCCTCCCAGCACCGCCGCCAGGGTGGGTGAATCGAGATCGAGAAACGCCATCACGCACGGGGGGACGCACGCCGCAATGCTCCCGATGTACGTGATGTAATTCGACGCGAAGAACAGAAACGCCCACAGCAGCCAGTGGTCGAGCCCGAAAAACCACATGATGAGTGCCGAGGTGATCGCCATCCCCAGCCCCACCACCGTCTTCACCATCATGAACCGCTCCATCGATTCCGAGATCCCCTGTCCCACCGCCAGCACCCGCTGCCCCCGCTCGCCCGGAAAGGCCCGCAAGATGCGCTGCCCAAACTTCCGGCTCCCCAGGAACAGGAACACCAGGTAGAAGAAGACCATCACAATCAGTTCCGCCGCATCCATGCCATGCGAGAAGACGTAGTTCAGCACGTCTTGCGAAGAGACTCGGAACAGCTCGGTCAGCCCGCTGCGGGCGAGAGCCGGCCGCTCGGGTCCCGCTCGCTCTTGACCCGGCCGCTCCGAAATCGGCACCCGGGGGGCATCCCCCGGACGGGCGGGCATTCCAGTTGAGTCTCCCGGCGTTCCCTCGGCTGCTGCTCCCTCTCGCTCCAGTGGGGCACCCTCCGCCCCCACCTCGGCCCCCCGCGAGGCTGCGGTGCTGGCGGTCGTGGCGACTGCATTTGGCGCAGCGACGGCAAGCTCGGTCCCCGCCTCCGGGGCCATCTCCGGAACAAGCGGCTTGGTCCCCGCCAGGTCGGGGGTCAGCTCGGTTGGCTCATGAACTCGCCTCGGCACTCGGGGCAGGGGGGCTTGCGAGGCCAGGGGAGGGTTCCCCCCGTCTTCCCCCCGGCTGCGCTCTGCGGACGGGTCATCGCCTCGCGGCGGGACCCCCTCGAACCCGGAAGGCGAGCGATGGCTCTCCGAGAGAAAGCTCGGGCTCCAATCTCCCAGGAACGCGACAATCCGGTCTTCATAGCGCGGCCAGCTCTTCAGAAAGAGTCCCGACTCGCGATACACGAACTGGGCCAGCAGGATCGAGCTGATCAGGCCCAGCCCGATGAGGGCGAAGAACGCGCTCCACGGACTCATCCGCAACCCGGTCAGCAACCGCATCAGGAATCGGATGGCGTGGTACAGGAAGACCGCCACCAGGAAGGGCTGCAGCACCGGTCCCAGG
>CAIUHT010000043.1 GCA_903898975.1 uncultured Planctomycetaceae bacterium | reverse complement strand
GCCGGGCTCCCTCGAATTTCCAGTCCCGCCCCGCCTCACGCTCGACACCGCGTGAATCAGCCCTCGACGTCCACCTGGCGGTCGCACCACCGGCACGCGGCCACTTCGACCATCTCTGGCCTGAGCGCTTCACCAGACTTCCGCGGCCACTCCGCGTCGTGTGTGCCCGCTCTGTTGCCCGGCGGTGTCAGCGGGCCGACTTGGCCAGCAGCGCATCGAAGCGGGCGGCGGCGTGCCGCCATTCCGACTGAGCTTGAGGCTCGAACGTCTTGAGTTCGCAACTGGCCCGCACCACCTCCCGCATCTGGGCCAGCGAACCAACCGCTCCCGCCGTGCGGGCCTGCACCAGCACGTTCCCCAGGGCCGTCGCCTCGACCGGACCGGCGATCACGGGCCGGCCCGTCGCGTTCGCGGTGAACTGATTGAGCAGTTCATTCTGGCTCCCGCCACCCACCACGTGCAGCACTTCGACCCGCTCGCCCGACAGTTCTTCCAGCCAGCCCAGCACCTGCCGGTACTTGAGCGCCAGGCTCTCGAACGCACAGCGAAACACCGCGCCGTCGGTGCTCGGCACAGGCTCTCCCTGCGTGGCACACCACGAGCGGATCGCCGTCGGCATGTCTTCGGGGCTGAGAAACCCGGGGAAGTCGGGGTCAACCAGGCTGCCAAACGCCGGTGCCTCGGCTGCCAGCTTCACCACCTGGGCGTAGTCGTAGGCCCGTCCCTGTTTCTCAAACGCCCGCCGGCACTCCTGCACCAGCCACAGCCCCATGATGTTCTTCAGCAATCGCCACGTGCCGTCGAGCCCCCCCTCGTTGGTCACGTTGCGGGCCAGCGCCTGCGGCGACAGTGTCGCCCGCGAGAGTTCGAGCCCCATGAGCGACCAGGTTCCCGAACTGATGTACGCCCACCGCCCGGTCCCGGTCAGGCGGGTCGGCACCGCCGCCACGGCCGAACCGGTGTCGTGCGTCGCCGGTGTGACCACCGGCAGTCGGCCCAGCCCGGTCGCCTGCGCGACATCGGGCCGCAGCGACCCCAGTCGCGTCCCGGGGTCGACAATCTGCGGGAAGATATCGGTGGGAATCTCGAATTGCCGCAGCAGCGGCAAGGCCCACTGCCGCGACCCGGCGTCGAGACACTGGCTGGTCGTGGCATTGGTGAATTCGCAGACCTGGCTCCCCGACAGCAGCCAGTGGAACAGGTCCGGCATCATCAGGAACCGCTGGGCCTGTGCGAGCAGCCCGGGGTTCTGCTGCCGCATGGCAATCAGCTGATACAGCGTGTTGATCGACATGAACTGCAGCCCGGTGCTGGCAAAGATCTCGGCCCGGGGCACGCGCAGCCACGCCTGGTCCATCACCCCGGCGGTCCGACGATCGCGGTAGTTGTAGGGCAGCCCCAGCAATTCGTCGCCCGGCCCCAGCAGCACATAATCGACCCCCCAGGTGTCGACCCCGACCGACTCGGCCTGCCCCCTCCACTGGGTGGCCCCTTTCGTGAGCCCCTCCTGGATGTTCCGCCACAGCGCCACGCTGTCCCAGCGCAGCGAGTCATTCCAGCTGACCGCCCCATTGCGAAACCGGTGGATTTCCTCCAGCCTGATCCGCCCGCCATCGAACAGCCCGGCGATTACCCGACCGCTCTCCGCCCCCAGGTCCACCGCCAGGTAACACCGTTCAGCCATCTGCACACCCTCGCATTCGACCAGCCAGCTTCCCGCTCCCTCTGCCCTGCTCCCCCAGCGCCACGGGAGAAACTCGCGCAGAGGAACTTCGGCTGTTATCGACGGGAATCTCTCGAACTGCAACCGTCCCGAGGGGCAGCCGCCCATTCGCGGAGCCCTGTGCTCAGCAGGCCTTCGTCGCCGCCCTTGCCCCGAGGCGAAAGCCGCGACCCCCACGGCGCCCGCAGAGACTCGCAAGCCGCTCCCGCCATCTCGGGCAGTGCCCACACTCAACAGCCGCCGTATCTTCCGGCCGCAAGACAGGCCGGAAGCGTCGCTCCCGTCAGGCGGGCCCGACCAGGTGCCGCGAGCTTCCGCCTCGCCGGCCCCGGTCCGTGGGGGGGCACATGCAGTGGGCTCAGCTCAGCGACTCGCGGGGACCAACCGCCGCGGTGCTTTGCAGCCGGAGTGGGTGCTCCGCCAGCAGTCGGCGGATATCGGCGATCGTCACGGAGGCGATGTCTTCCAGGTCGGCGGCGATCGGGCGGTACTCTTCCCGATACTGCCAGTTCCCCCCCAGTGAACCCAGCCGCCCCATCGGCCGCTCGCCCCGCAGCACAATCCGCGACGCCACCTTGTTCTGCGCCTGCCGCAACTCCGGCTCGGTCACCCCGTTGCGATTGATGTCTTCAAACAGCGTCTCGACCCGCCCCACATTTGTCGGCATGTCCTCGGGATCGCAACAGATGTAGGTCAGCCACGCCCCCGAGCCGTCGAATTCCTGGTACCCCAGGTCGGCCGACTCCACCAGTCCCGGATCGACCAACTCCCAGAACAGCCGGCTCCCCGTCTCGTCTCCCACCACCACCGACAGCAGTTCGGCGGCGAACCGCTGCGAACTCCGCGCCCCGGGCGCCGTCGCCAGCGACATCACATGCTGCTGCCCCAGCGTGGGCCGCACTATCAGCTTTTCGCCTCCCCGCGGCCGGGCCTCGGCGATATCGCGGTCGGCATGACCGGCGGGCCAATGGTGGCAATGCCGTTCGGCCAACCCCACCACCTCTCGCCAGTCGAACTTGCCCGCCACCGCCAGCAAAATGTTGTCAGCCGAGTAGCGCTGGGCGTGGTAGTGCCGCATCTGGTCGGCCGACAGTGCCCCAATCGTCTCCCGGGTTCCCAGCACGCTCCGACCCAGCGGATGCCCGGTGAAATGCGTTGCCATCGCGTGGTCGTAGGCGAGGTAGTTCGGCATGTCGTCGTACATGCCAATCTCCTCGAGGATCACCTTCTTCTCCATGTCGAAATCTTCGGTCCGCAGGCTGGGCCGCAGGATGTCGGCCAGCAGATCGAAGGTTTCCGGCAGATACTCGGGCAGCACCGCCGCGTAAAACAGCGTGGTCTCTTCACTGGTCGAAGCGTTGTACTTCGCGCCGACCTCGTCGAAGATCCGGTTCACGTCCTCCGCCGAGTGCCGGTCGGTCCCCTTGAACACCATGTG
>CAIUHT010000042.1 GCA_903898975.1 uncultured Planctomycetaceae bacterium | reverse complement strand
GTGTTCGAGCGGGAGTTGCTGAAACTGCCGGAAGACAAGCGGGCCCTGGCCCGCGAGGCGAAGGGGACCGCCGCCGACAAGCGGACTCCCGAGCAGGCACAGCTGCTGAAGGAGTTCCCGCCCCTGAACGTCGACCGGGGGAGCGTCTACCTGTACGAACAAAAGCGGATTGCCGACCACAACGCGAAGTACGACAAGCAGACCGCCGACCTGCAGGCCCAGCGGCCCACCGAAGATTTCGCCCACTGTCTCACCGAGATTCCTGGGGAAGTTCCCGCGACGCGGCTGCTGGCGCGGGGCGATGTGAACGCCCCCAAAGAGGTGATTGCTCCGGGCGAGCTGTCGGTCTTGTGTGGACCGGGGGTCCCGGCGATCGCCGAGAAAGCCGAGGGGGGGGCGACCTCGGGGCGGCGGCTGGCGTGGGCCCGGCACCTGACTCGAGGCGACCATCCGCTGGTGGCCCGCGTGATTGTGAACCGGGCCTGGCAGCATCACTTTGGCAGCGGACTGGTGACGACGGCGGGCGATTTTGGCCGGCTGGGGGCGTTGCCCACGCATCCCGAACTGCTGGACTGGCTGGCGGCGGAACTGGTGGAGTCGGGCTGGAGCCTGAAGGCGATCCAGCGGCGGATTGTGCTGTCGGCGGCGTATCGGCAGAGTTCGGCGCGGCGGCCCGCGCACGACGCGATTGACCCCGACAACCGCCTGCTGGGGCGGGCCCCCGTGCGGCGGGTGGAAGCCGAGGTGCTGCGCGACACGCTGCTGGCGCACGCTGGGCGGCTGAGTTCGCGACTGGGCGGCCCCCCGGTGCCAGTCGCTCCTGACGACGTGGGCCAGATTGTGGTGGCGGTCGATACCCGCGACTCGGCGGGCCGGCCGACGGGGAAGACGGTGGCCCTGGGCGAGGACGAATTCCGGCGGAGCCTGTACGTGCAGGTCCGGCGATCGACCCCCCTGTCGATGCTCGAGGCGTTCGACGCCCCCGACCTCAAGCCAAACTGCACGCAGCGCGCGAGTTCCAACGTGTCGCCCCAGGCGCTGCTGCTGATGAACAACCCGTTCCTGCTGGAACAGGCCGAACAGCTGGCCCGCCGGCTGCAGGGGGCGGCCCCGTCGGATCCCGGTGCCCAGGTGGGGCTGGCGTGGCTGCTGATCTGCGGGAAGGTGGCGTCGCCCGAGACCCTGCGGGCGGGGACCGAGTTTCTCGCCGCCCAGGCGGCCGAGTTTCCGCAGCCGGCGGCCGACGCGAAGGCCCCGGCGGGACCGAGTCCCGAATTGCAGGCGTTGGCCAGTTACTGCCAGGCGTTGCTCTGTTCGAACCACGTGCTGTATGTCGATTGAGACCGAGATGAACAACGACGGTGCGAACCTGGGCCCGGTGGTGGAGCGTTCCACCCGGCGGCATTTCCTGGCCGAGCAGGGGCTGCGGGTGGGCTCGGTGGCGCTGGCCTGGCTGCTGCAGCACGAGGCGGCGCGGGGCGAGGCGAAGAAGCCGGTCGATCTGCCGGCCCAGTTCGACCTGAAGCCCAAGCCCGCGGCGGCCCCGGCGCGAGCCCGGGCGATGATTTCGTTCTTCATGCAGGGGGGGCCCAGCCACCTCGACCTGTTCGATCGCAAGCCCGAACTGGAAAAGCATCACGGCGAGAACTTCGCGGGGGACATCCAGTACGACAACGCCGCCGAGTCGAGCCCCAAGCTGTTTTACGGTCCGTGGAAGTTCGCCCGGCACGGCGCGTGCGGGATGGAGCTGAGCGAGCTGTTGCCCGGGCTGGCCAGTGTGTGCGACGAGATCACCCTCATCCGCTCGATGAAGACCGGGGTGAACAACCACGGGCAATCGATCTATGCCCTCAACGGGGGGCGCCCCACGGCGGGCCGGCCCGCGCTGGGCTCGTGGCTGACGTACGGACTGGGGACCGAAAACCAGGATCTGCCGGCGTACCTCGTGCTGACCGACCCCGGGGGGTTGCCGGTGCTGGGGGTCGAGAACTGGAACAACGGCTGGCTCCCGTCGCTGTACCAGGGAACGGTCATTCGCCCGCAGGAACCGCGGATCTTGAACCTCGACCCGCCCCGGCAGACCCCGGCGGCGGCGCGGGGGCGATTCCTCAAGCTGCTGGACGAGGTGAACCGCGAGCACCTGCGACAGCACCCGGGCGAGCAGGAACTGGCTTCGCGAATCTCGAGCTTCGAGCTGGCCGCCCGGATGCAGACCTCGGCCCGCGAGGCGCTCGACATTTCGCAGGAGACCGCCGCGACGCAGGCGATGTACGGGCTCGACAAGCCCGAGACCCGCGAGTTTGGCATCCGCTGCCTGATGGCCCGCCGGCTGATTGAGCGGGGGGTGCGGTTTGTCGAGATCTGCACCGGCAACCAGACGTGGGATCATCACGGGGGAATTGTGACGGCGCTGCCAGCGATCTGTGCCCGCACCGATATCCCGGTCGCCGCGCTAGTGAAAGACCTGAAACAGCGGGGGCTGCTCGATTCGACCGTGGTGCACTGGGGGGGCGAGATGGGTCGCCTGCCGGTGATCCAGAACGAGAAGAACATTGGCCGGGATCATAACACGCACGGCTTCAGCATGTGGCTGGCGGGGGGCGGGTTCAAGGCGGGGCTGGTCCACGGTCAGACCGATGAGCTGGGGCACAAGGCGGTGGAGAACGTGGTGCATCACTACGACTACCATGCGACGCTGTTCCATCTTTTTGGGCTGGAAGCGGGGCAGGTGCAGTTCCCGCGACCGGGGGGCCCGGGAACGATTCTCGATGGGCAGGCAGGCCGGGTGGTCGCCGAACTGCTGGCTCAACCGCCGGCCACTCCGGTCTCGACAGATTCGGCTCCGGCGACCGCGGCGGGAGGTGACTAGCCCGCCGGCCTGCGTGAGCCCTGGCGCGGGCCCCCGGGTCGCGCTCGATGTGCGGTTGGTTGGATTGCAGTGTCGTTCGATTGGTGAGTTCGCCCGGCGGGGTGACCGGGTGAGCCTGTCGCTGTGGTGGCTTGATCGCTTTGCCCTGGATGCCCTGACATGCTGTCGCTGGTGCCCGATCCTCTCTCGCGGCTCTCCCGCCGGTCGTGGCTGGAGTGGTCGGCCCGTACGGCGACGGGACCGCTGGCGATCGCCTCGGGAGTGGTGGGCCTGGGAGACCGGGTGCGAGCGGCGGAGGGGACGCGGTCGGGCACGAGCCGGGAGG
>CAIUHT010000041.1 GCA_903898975.1 uncultured Planctomycetaceae bacterium | reverse complement strand
GCACAATGTACGCGGCTGGTTCGCTTCCCGTGAAAAACGTGGATTGAGACCAGTATCTCGGTTATATTTCCAGAATGGATTCCCAGCAGTTGGCAGCCTTGGTTCGCGAACAGTCTCTCGACGTGTTTGAAAGGATGTTTCGCGCTGTGGAACTCGTTCAAGAGCGATTGAACCGAGCTTGTGCTGCCTTGGGGCAGGCTCGCGTTCCGTATGCGGTGATCGGTGGCAATGCCGTCGCAGCCTGGGTGGCGACCATCGACGATGGGGCCGTTCGTAACACGAGAGACGTTGATTTGCTGTTGGCCGAGGAGGATCTTCCGGCGGCCTCAGAGGCTCTCCAGGCCGCGGGATTCGTGCGCGACGAGGTGCTGGACACAATCGTGTTTCTGGATGGTCCCGACGGAAAGCCGAGCCAGGGATTGCACATCCTGCTGGCGGGGCGCAAGGTCAATCCCGACTACGTCAGTGCCGCACCCGACGTCCAGTGTGCCGTCGAAATCAACCAGAAGCAGGTGCTGGGTTTGGAGGCCCTCGTCGAAATGAAGCTCAACAGCTTTCGCCGGAAGGACCAGACGCACCTGCAAGACATGATTCAACTGGGGATGATTGACCAGTCGTGGCGCTCGCGGTTCCCGCCACTGCTGGGAGAGAGGCTCCAGACGTTGCTCGACGACCCGGATGGCTGAGCCAGGCACGAGCGTTCCGCGAAGAAGACGGCACGCGCCCCACGGGGAGCGGTGCTCTCCTGCGGCCCCGGAGTGCTCTTGATTCCCCTCCTCGGGCGGGGACGGGTAGTGGCTTATTTTCTGCCGAGTTTTCTTCGATCTGTCGTGGTTGATAGACTGGAGGTGTGAAGTTTTCGGGGGCTGTCGCTCCCTGGGGCGCGGAAGCGCTTTCTTGGTTCGACCGGCCCGTGCTGAACCACATCGAACGGGACTTCATCGGTTGTGATCACGAATCGTCGCTTCCGACTTCACCGTGCGCGGGGCGACCGGGGATCCTGAAATTCGGAGATGGGCCAGGATGTTGCCGGGCGAGGGTGAGGTCGGACTGATGCGAAATCACAGGGCAGGGGTTGGGTCTTGGCGGACCCACCGCAGGGGCTTTACACGAGGCGAAACCATGCAGTCGGCACCATACCCGCGCGGGCGTTCCCGAGGATTCACCCTGATTGAACTGCTGGTGGTGATTGCCATCATCGGCATCCTGGTCGCCCTCTTGCTCCCCGCGGTGCAGCAGGCCCGCGAAGCGGCCCGCAGAGCGCAGTGCAAGAACAACCTCGTGCAGATTGGGTTGGCGCTGCACAACTACGAACTGGCCCACACCCGGCTCCCCCCGGGGAGTGTCGATCCCCAGCGGCCGATTCAGAATGTTCCCGTGGGGTACCATCACGGCTGGATGTTGCAGGTCTTGCCCATGCTGGGCGATCAGAACACCTGGAAGGCGTTCGACCTGCAGTTGTCGGTGTACGACCCGGCCAATGCGAAGGCCCGGCAGGTCACACGGAGCGTCTATCGCTGCCCGAGCAGCGTGATCGCGGGGCCAGGGGCGGTGCATTACGCGGGGTGCCACCACGATGTCGAAGCCCCCATCGATATCGACAACAATGGCGTGCTGTATCTGAACAGCAGCGTGAAGATTGCCGAGATCGAGGATGGAGCCAGTTACACGCTGATGGTGGGGGAACACGAAGGGAGCACTGACCCACTGGGCTGGGCCTCGGGAACGCGGGCCACCCTGCGGAACACGGGACTCGCCATCAACGCGCCACGGACCGCGGTGGTGCCCGTCGGGCCGCTCACCCCCGTCCCGCCCGGACGCCCCGGTGCCGGTCCTCCGGCGGGTGACAACGCGGCCGACGCCACTCCGGCGGGAGAGCCCGGTGCCGCAGGCGCGGGGGGCAACGGCGCAGGGGCGGGTCAACCCCCCATCCCCGTGGGCGGGTTCAGCAGTCAGCACACCGGGGGCGCGCACTTTTTGCTCGCCGACGGATCGGTCCGCTTCCTGTCGATGAACATTTCCCTGCCGCTCTATCGGCAGTTGGGTCATCGCGCCGATGGCAGCCTGCTGAATGAGGAATTCTAAGGCAGTCGAGAGAGCCACTCGGGCCACCCGGGCCACCTGGGGCCGCGGCGTCGCTCAGGCCAGGATGCCGTGGATGGGGCTGCCCGGGCCATACAGCGACAGCGGGCGGCCCAGGGTGTCGACAATGTGCGTGTCGGCGGGAACGCCGCAGAGGTGGTAGACCGTCGCCAGCAGGTCGGCGGGCTGCACCGGGTCGGCGGCGACGTAGGCTCCCTGCGCGTCGGAACGCCCAAAGACCGTTCCCGGGGCAATCCCCGCCCCTGCGAACAGGGCGGGGTAGGTCCCCACCCAGTGGTCCCGGCCCGAGCGGGTGTTGATCTTCGGCGTTCGCCCCATTTCGCTGATGACCAGCACGAGTGTCTCGTCGAGCAGTCCCCG
>CAIUHT010000040.1 GCA_903898975.1 uncultured Planctomycetaceae bacterium | reverse complement strand
GGCTGGAAGCCGAGGCGATTCGCGACAGCTCTCTCGCGGCCTGCGGAGTGCTCGACCCGCGGATGGGTGGCCCCGGGTTCTTTCTGCAGAAGGTCGAAGAAGACAACGTCTACCGGTACTTTCCCAAGGAGCAGGTGGGACCGACGGAGTTTCGGCGGATGGTCTATCTGCATCGCATTCGCCAGGAACAGGACCCAGTCTTCGGCGCTTTCGACTGCCCCAGTGGCAACCAGGTGATTCCCCGGCGAACCCGCTCGAATACCCCGCTGCAGGCCTTGAATCTGTTCAACAGCCCGTTCTCCCTGCAGTTGGCGGGACTGCTGGCGGAACGACTGCAGCGCGAGGCACCACAAGCTCTCGACCGGCAGATCGAGCGGGCGTTCGAACTGCTGCTCGCCCGTCCGCCCGATGACTTTGAACTTCAGACCGCCCGCGAACTGATCGCCCAGGAAGGGCTGGCGCCGTTCTGCCGCGCATTGCTGAACACCAGCGAATTCCTGTTCGTCTTCTAAAGTCGGCTCTCGACCAGGTCGACCCCGGGAACTGCCTGACCGTCGCGGACGGGTCGGTCGCCAGTGACCCCAGTGGGACCACCGCCGCTGGGTGCCAGGCGTGGCGAGCCCGACCGATGGTCGGCCACCACCGCTGCAGGCCGGGACGAGTCTGCGCCGAGGAGGTTGGGGGCTGGCATGGCATCCCGGGAGCGGGTACTGTCTGGCAGCAGGTTGCTCTGGGGGGCGTGGCGACCAAGATTCCCGAGCGATTTCCTCGAAGAGAGCGGAGAGTTCCATGTCTCGCCCAAGTGTGCTGCGTTGCCTGTTCCGGGGGGCCCTGCTGGGGCTGGCCCTGACTCTGACCCTGCCTGCCTGGGGAGCCGAACCGTTGATCAAGCCGGGCGACAAGGTGGTTTTCCTGGGCGATTCCATCACGCAGGCGGGGGCGGGACCTGATGGGTACATCAGCGTGCTCCGGAAAGAGATGGAACACGCCCACGCGGGCTCGAAGGTCGAGCTGGTGGGTGCGGGAATCAGTGGCAACCGGGTGCCCGACCTGGAACAGCGGCTGGAGAAGGACGTGCTGGCCGCCAAGCCCCAGTTGGTCATCATCTACATTGGCATCAACGACGTCTGGCACTCACAGTCGGGGCGGGGGACCTCGGAGGCCGATTTCGAAGCCGGGCTGAAGCGGGTGATCGAGCGGATCCGCGGGGTGGGGAGCAAGGTGGTGCTGTGCACTCCCAGCGTGATTGGCGAAAAGACCGATGGCTCGAATCCGCTCGATGCCATGCTGGAGGATTACGCGGGAATCAGCCGGCGGGTCGCCCGCGAGGCGGGAGTCCCCATGCTCGATCTGCGGAAGCGGTTCATCGCCCACCTGCGGCAGCACAACGAGAAGAACGCCGACAAGGGCTTGCTGACCTCCGATGGCGTGCACCTGAGCGGGGAGGGGAACGTGTTCGTGGCGAAGCAGATGGCCGCGGCACTGCATGGAGAGAATGACGGCGGGAAGCACCTCCGGCACGTCGTGCTGTTCCAGTTCAAGGCCGATGCGACGCCGGCGCAGGTCGCCGAAATCGAGCGGGCGTTCGCCCGGCTCCCCTCGAAGATC
>CAIUHT010000039.1 GCA_903898975.1 uncultured Planctomycetaceae bacterium | reverse complement strand
GGGTGAGTTCTCGCCGATCGATTCGAACATCCCCGGCATCCAGCTCTGCGAACTGCTCCCCGAACTCGCCCGCCGGACCGACAAGCTGGCGATCATCCGCTCGCTGGTCGGTTCGGAAGGTCGGCATGCGGCCTTCCAGTGCCTCACCGGCAACAATGTCATACGCCAGCCGCCGGGAGGCTGGCCCGCACTGGGGGCGGTGGCCTCGAAACTGCTCGGCCCGGCCTCCTCGGGGGTCCCACCCTTCATCAGCCTCGCCCCACGCATGAAGACCTCGACCTGGGGCGACCCGGGACCGGCCGGTTTCTGCGGACAGGCCCACGCCCCCTTCGCCCCCTATGCCGACCCCGCCACGCTGCAACTGCAGGGGATCAGCAGGCAGGGGCTCTCGGCCCGGCAAACGCTGCTCGACCAGATCGATGCCCTCAAGAGACAGGCCGATGCCGGGGCTCTCGCCGGCGCGGCCGCCTACTACGAACAGGCCTTCGGGATTCTCACCTCCAGCACGCTGGTCGACGCCCTCGATCTCGACCAGGAAGATCCCGCGATCCGCGCCCGGTATGCCGGCGGTTCGCTCGAACCAGCCGGCTATGGCGATGCCGGCCCGATTCTCAACGACTACTTCCTCGCCGCCCGCCGACTTGTCGAGGCGGGAGCCCGCGTGGTGACGGTCGCCTATGGCCGGTGGGACTGGCACGGCCAGCCGCATGGCACCAACTTCGAAAACGCCCGCGACCATCTCCCGCTGTTCGACCAGGGACTCTCGGCCCTCATCGACGACCTCTACCAGCGCGGGCTCGACCGTGACTGTACGGTGCTGGTCTGGGGGGAATTCGGCCGGACACCCCGGGTGAACAAGAATGGCGGGCGCGACCACTGGCCGCAGGTGGGCTGTGCCCTGCTGAGCGGCGGCGGTTTGCGGACAGGACAGGTGATTGGGGCGACCAACCGGTTTGCCGAGGTCCCCCGCGAGCGTCCCGTCCACTTCCAGGACGTCTTCGCGACGCTGTATCACCAGTTGGGAATCGATGTGAATCACCAGACCCTCAACGATCTCACGGGACGGCCGCAGTACCTGCTCGATCACACCCGGTTCCAGCCGATTGGCGAAGTGATCTGACCAGTTCACGCCGGCCAGCGATGGCCTGGGCATTCGTTCTCCGCGAGACCTGGCCTCATGGCGCTCGTCCCCCAGTTCAGCTGCACCCACAACAACGCGGTTTACGGGGTGGCCTTTTCGCCCGACGGCACCCGGCTCGCCTCGGCCAGTCTCGACAACCAGGTGAAGCTCTGGGAAGCCGCGACGGGACAACTGCAGAAGACACTCACGGGGCATGCGGATGGTGTGGCGAGTGTCGGCTGGCTTGAGGATGGTCGGCTGGTCTCGGCCAGTCTCGACAAGACGGTGCGCCTCTGGAGTGCCGACGGGACGCTGAAACAGTCGTTGGCCGGACATGCCGAATACCTCACCTGTTTGGCCGTGGCTCGCAAGGGCCCCCGGCTCGCTTCGGGGGGGTTCGACAAGGTGGTTCGGCTCTGGAGTGCCGACAACAACCTGGCACAGGGAGTTCTCGCCGGTCACGAGGGGACGGTGCAGGGAGTCGCCCTGTCGCCCGACGGGAGCCTGGTGGCGTCGGGCGGGGACGACAACAAGATCCGGATCTGGAACTTTGCCGAGCGGCAATTGCTGCAGACGCTGACGGGGCATGCGGCGGCGGTCGAGACCCTGGCGTGGTTTGCCTCAGGAACGCGGTTCGCCTCGGCGGGTGCGGACGGGCGGATCCGGATCTGGACGTCGGCGGGTGAACCGCTGCACGAGGTCGACAGCCGGTCGGCGCGGATCAAGTCGCTGGCGACATCCTCCGAGGGGGAATGGCTGGCCAGCGGCGGTTCGGACGGGGTATTCCGGGTGTGGAAGCTGGTGAACGACCGGCTGGACGAAGTGCTGTCGCAGCCGGCGCATCGGAACACCATTTACGGCGTCGCGTTCGACCCATCCGCGACCCGCCTGGCAACCTGCGGCTTCGACCGCACGATTCACGTCTGGAAACTGGGGCCATCCGTTCACAACGGGTAATCGTCTCGGAGAGACGGGAGACAGTCGCTCGACTCTCCGAGTCGAGCCGTTGGACCTTGCCTTCAATGTGTTCCCCGATGGGCCGCCAGAGGCTTGGATCGGTGTTGTTTCTTCACGGCATCAGGGAATCCCAAACGACTCCCTCGGCACACACCAATGCGGGCAGAATCCAGCGGATTATCGTCTCGGAGAGGCGATCGACTATCCGACCTTGCCCTCAACGTGCTCTCCGATGGGCCGCCTTAGGCTTGGATCGGTGTTTTGCCTTCAG
>CAIUHT010000038.1 GCA_903898975.1 uncultured Planctomycetaceae bacterium | reverse complement strand
CGACCGGCTGGCAGACCTTGTGACCGACTTCCCACTGCGAGGAGACCACCATGCCCCAGCTGCCGCTGTCAGACCCGACGTCGTCCGCACCCACCTCCCGAGCGCAGCTGCTGCTGAGCGGGCTCTGCCTGTTCCTGGCTATCGTCTTCGCCCCCGCCGGGCGGCGTGAACTGTTCGCCGCTGCCGCTCAACTAGTCCAGTGGGTGGTTGGTGATGCCTCACCAGGCACTGCTTCGCCGTCATCCCCCACTCCGGCGGATGCGAATCCCGATCGCCGCCTCATCACCGCGCTCCAGGCGGTGGAAGGGGCCCTCCAGCGGCAAGCCGAGCAGAATTCACGGTCCGCGTCGGGGCTCTCCCCTTCCGATCCCCCGGCTCAAGGGGCGGCGCCTGCGGCCGCCACGGCACCCCCTGCGACAGCCAGTCGTTCGTACAGTCCGCCAAGTCCGGCCCCAAACTCCGGCACACAGGGAGCACCGCAGACCCCGGTCGTTTCCGCTCCGCCGGCTGCCACCCCTCCCTGTGGCGAGGCGAAGTCAAACCGGCCCATCGGCGAACAGGCCGGGCCGAGCCAGACGAAGGTCTACCGGCTGAGGTCGTTGCCCGGCGATTGACCGGCCGCCAGCGTGCCTGTTTCGGTCCCGTGGTTCCGGGCCGACCCCGAGGGTGCATAGGCAGGGTGAGCGGGGCGGCGGGGGCGGTTGAGCGCCCGCCGCCCGGCCGTATCTTCCGCAGTTGCTGCCGGGGTCCCGGTCTGTCACCATCAACTCCCCAGCGGGGTCGGGCAGCGAAAGACTGCCCGCCAAATAGTCAGTCCGTGCCCAACGCGTCTCCCAGGAATCTCATCATGGCCGCAGATCGATCCGCCGGAACTGAGGCTGCCCGCGGGCTCACTCCTGGTGCGAACCCTGCCACACAGATCGGCCGGGAAAAAATCTCCCGACGGGCCATGCTGGTGGCGCTGGCGGGGAGTGGCTGGTGGCTGGCGCAGCCTGTGCAGGCGGCGGAACCGACCGGGCGGCGGTTTGCGTTCCTGGTGGGGGTCACTCAGTACAACCACTCGCTGCTCGATGACCTGAAGCACTGCGATTCCGACATCACCGACCTGGCGGCGTTGCTGGAGCGGGGCGGTTTCGACGGGGTCTACCGGCTGACCTCCCGGACCGGCGACCGCGAATCGTCGACGCAGCAGGCCGATCCCAAACGGCGACCCGAGGCCGAGACAATCCGCAAGCAGTTGCGGGCCTGGCTGCGGCAGTGGAAGGTGACGAAGGACGACCTCATCCTGGTGGGGCTCTCCGGGCACGGAGTGCAGCCGCGGGGGTCGCAAGAGGCGTATTTCTGCCCGCAGGACGCCAACCCGGTCATGCAGACTGTGGCTGGGGGAGAGGCACAAGAGCCGGTGCGTCCCGAATCACTGGTCGGCTTGTCGAGCGATCTCCTGGAGATCCTGACCGAGTCGGGAATTGGCTATCGGCTGTTGCTGGTCGACGCCAGTCGCAACTCACTGCGGAAGAGTCCCGACAAGGGAGGGAAGGGGGCCCTGACGGGCCTGGATGCGGTCCCGTTCACACTGCCGGGGACCGAGCAGGTGCAGACAGCGCTGTTGCTCAGCTGCAGCAAGGGGGAGCAGTCTTACGAGGATGAGCAGTTCGGGGGCGGGCACGGCGCATTTTTCCACCAGGTCCTGCGGGGGCTGGAACAGGGGTTGGCGGTCGACGGCGAGCAGAACGTGACGCTGAACAGCCTGGAGAACCACATCACCCAGCAGACGCCGGATGTGGTGGAGCAGGTCTTGAGCCAGAAGCAGAACCCGAATGTTCTCAAGAACGTGCGGGGGCGACCGCGGGTGCTGCTGTCGAAAGCGGAGGTGTCGCGGCTGAGAAAGGGGGGAGATTTGCCGCGGGAGGTTCCAACGATGAGATCGGTCGCCACCACCGAGGGGACAAAAGCGGGAGAAGAGCGCGACGACAACGGCTTGAAGATGAAGTTCGTGTGGTGCCCGCCAGGGCAGTTCACGATGGGCAGCCCAAAATCGGAAGAGGGCCGCGACTCGGACGAAGACCAGGTGCACGTCAGGCTGACGAAGGGCTTTTGGATCGGCAAGTACGAAGTCACGCAGGGGGAGTGGGAGCGCGTGATGGGGACGACGCCCTGGAAGGGACAGAGTTTCGTGAAGGAAGGCGCGCGATACGCGGCGACGTATGTGAGTTGGGAAGACGCCACGGAGTTTGTGGCGAAGCTGACGACACAGGAGCGTCAAGCGGGGCGGCTGCCCGT
>CAIUHT010000037.1 GCA_903898975.1 uncultured Planctomycetaceae bacterium | reverse complement strand
GCACCAGGTCGGTGGCGGTCGCCCCTTCGGGCAGCTCACCCGACAGCCGGAACCCAACCACTTCGGGAAGCAGCATGTAAATGGGCTGCCCCAGCATCACCGCCTCGGCTTCGATCCCGCCCACGCCCCAGCCCACCACCCCCAGGCCGTTGATCATGGTGGTGTGACTGTCGGTCCCGACCAGGCTGTCGGGGAAGGCGACACCGTCGCGGGTCAGCACGACCCCGGCGAGGTATTCGAGGTTGACCTGGTGCACAATTCCGGTCGCGGGGGGGACGACCCGGAAGTTGTTGAACGCCTTCTGGCCCCAGCGGAGGAACTTGTACCGCTCGAGATTCCGCTCGAATTCCAGCTCGACGTTCTGGGCCAGCGCTGCGCCGGTCCCGAAGTAATCGACCTGCACCGAGTGGTCGATCACCAGGTCGCAGGGAACGAGCGGGTTGATTTTCTTGGGGTCGCCCCCCATTCGCACCATGGCGCTCCGCAGGGCGGCCAGGTCGACCACCGCCGGGACCCCGGTGAAGTCCTGCAGCACAACGCGGCCGGGAAGAAAGGGAATCTCCACGGGCTGCGGGGCCGCGGCGTTCCAGCCCGCCAGATCTTTCACGTGGCTTTCGGTGACGATGAAATTGTCGTACTTGCGCAAACAGGCTTCGAGCAGCACGCGGATCGAGTAGGGGAGGGTCTCAATCCCCGACAATCCCTGCTGGGCCAGCTTGGGCAGACTGAAATACTCAAAATTCCCCCGGCGGGTCGACAGACGCTGGGCGGCACCGAAGGGGTTGGCGGCGGACATCGGAACTCGACTCCCTCAAGAACTGACGCGAACAAATCCATAGCCGGAAGGGCGATGCTAGCAGGGTCATCATTTCCTGAGAAGCTGTCCCCCTCAGCCACGATCGGCATGATGGCCCCTGCCGCGAGTTCTGAAGCGAATCATCTCTCTTCAACTTCACCGTTCACGCGAGTGTTCCTGGAGGGGGTGAGCCTACGGGGAAAGGTCAATTTTGGGGCAGATTTCTGAAATTCTGCAGCTCGGGGGACGCGGACGTCGCGCCACGCTGGCAAGTTCGGCATAGTGGACCATCTGCCGGTTCCGAGGCCGGGGGTTCCTCGGCATGGATGTTGCCTGGCTGAAAACTGAAATGTCCCCAAGCTGCACAACGGCCTCGAATTCAGGCGTGAGAGTGACGACCCGCGGGCTGCCTTGGCAGAAATTGGCGAAATTCTGTTTGATTTGCTTGAACGGTGCGGATAGTGTGGAAGGTCACAGCGGGATTCGAGTGCGGGGCTGCCGGTGACTGCACCCTGTGGTCGAGGCCCGCTCAAATGGCAGAGTTTTGAATGGGTGACGTTTCGAGGCAGCGGGACCCGTTCTGTTTTCCACACCGCCTCGATAGGAGTTTTTGCGACATGGCTCGATCACGGTCCACTTCGAATCGTAAGGACAATGCCTCCCCGCCCCGACTCCCCGCAGATGTCGGGTTGGAGGCGGAGGGAGAATTCACCGGCAAGTACCTCGTGGTCATGCAGGAGGACGGAGTCCAGGATGGACTCAAGTTGCTCAAGCAGTCGGCAGGTCTGAATCAGGTTTGTCGGGCCAACGACTTTGGCGGGTCGGCTGTAGAAATGGAGTCAGCCGCGGCTGCGGATGTGCTGGTCCTCGATCATCTGAATGTCGCGGTCATCAATGCCGACCCTGACCAGTTTGCGGGACTGCAGGCGGACGCCACTGCGGAGGGACCGATTCAATTCCTCGAGCCCGAGCGATACATGTACGCGTTGAGTGAACCGTCGCTCTCGCTCGACTATCTGAGGGGCTACCGCGATTCGATCGATGATCTCTTCCGAAGGCTCAGCGGTGCCGGGCCGCACGGGGAGGCGGAATTCGAGGCAGCTGGGTTTGGTGACACCGCCCGAACTACCTGGGGGCTCATCGCCACGAAGGTTGATCAGTCGCGGTACCAGGGCCGCGGGACGAAAGTCGCCGTGCTCGATACGGGACTGGACCTGGGGCATCCTGACTTTGTCGGGCGGGCGGTGACGAGCCAGTCCTTTGTGACCGGGGAGACTGTTCAAGACCGCGTCGGCCACGGCACGCACTGTGCTGGCACCGTCGGAGGACGACGGGCTCCGACTTCCGCAGGACGGCGCTATGGGTCCGCCCCGGCGTGTCAGCTGTTCGTCGGGAAGGTGCTGGGAGGCCCCAGTGGACGGGGCAGTGACAGCGGAATCCTGGCTGGCATCAACTGGGCGATCGTCAACGGTTGCCAGGTCATTTCGATGTCCCTTGGCGCGCCGGTCCTGCCGGGCGACACCTTTT
>CAIUHT010000036.1 GCA_903898975.1 uncultured Planctomycetaceae bacterium | reverse complement strand
CGAAGAAATGTACGCGGCGTTTCCCGGCCACGAGGAGGCGGTGGCCCGGACGCAGGAAATCGCCAATGGGATCGACATCGACCTCGATCTGAAAAAGCGGCACTTTCCGGTCTTCCGGCCTCCGGGTGAGCAGACCGACGTCGATTATCTCCGCCAGTTGTGCAACGAGGGGCTGAAGTGGCGATATGGCGACAATCCGTCGAAAGAGGTGCTCGACCGGCTGGAATACGAGCTGTCGGTCATCAACCGCATGGGCTTCGCCAGTTACTTCCTGATTGTCTGGGACTTCGCCCGGTTCGCGCGGGAGAACGGGATTCCGGCGTTGGCCAGGGGTTCGGCGTGCGGGGCGATTGTCGCCTTCCTGCTGGGGCTCTCGAACGTCTGCCCGCTGCAGTACGACCTGCTGTTCGAGCGGTTCCTCGACCCCAACCGCGCCGAGGCGCCCGAGATCGACATCGACTTCTGCCGCGACCGTCGCGGGCTGGTGCTCGACTACGTCAAGCGGAAATACGGCGAAGCGAACGTCGCGCAGATTGGCACGTTCGGAACGCTGGGGGCGAAGGCGGTGATCCGCGACGTGGCCCGGGCCCTCGCGCTGCCACTCGACCGCGCCGACGCCGTCGCCAAGTCGGTTCCCGCCGAACTGCACATCACCCTGGAAGAGGCGCTCGAGTCGGGGGCTGATCTGAAGGCGGCTTACGACAACGACCCGGTGGTGCGGGAGGTGATCGACTTCGGCATGAAGCTGGAGGGGCTGGCCAAGAGTGCGGGGACGCACGCCGCCGGGGTGGTGATCGCCGACCAGCCCCTCAACGAGTATGTCCCGCTGCAGCGGATTGGAGGCAAGGACGACATCACCACGCAGTGGCCGATGGCCGATGTCGAAAAGGCCGGGCTGCTGAAGATGGACTTCCTGGGCCTGCGGAATCTCACGATTCTCGACAAGGCGGTGCAGAACGTGAAGAAGGTCCGCGGCATCGAACTCGATCCGCTCACCTTCCCGCTCGACGACGACGCGACGTTCCGCCTGCTGCAGCGGGGCGAAACCAAGGGGATCTTCCAGCTGGAAGGGGGGGGCATCCGCGACCTCCTCACCAAGATGAAGCCCGACGCCTTCAAGGACATCATCGCCACCTCGGCCCTCTACCGTCCCGGGCCGCTCGAGGGGGGGATGGTCATGACGTACGTCAACGTCAAGCATGGTGTCGAGCCTGTGCCCCAGGTTCACCCCGTGGTCGATGACATCCTGGCCGAGACCTATGGCGTGATGGTCTACCAGGAACAGGTGATGCGGATTCTCAACCGGCTGGGGGGCATCGAGCTCTCGAAAGCGTACGCCTGCATCAAGGCGATTTCGAAGAAGAAGCTCGACGTGATCGCGAAGGGGCGCGAAGAATTCGTGAAGGGGGCGGGAGAGCGGGGGATGGCCCCCGCCGAGGCCGAAAACCTCTTCGGCCTGATCGAGAAGTTCGCCGGGTACGGGTTCAACAAGTCGCACTCGACCGCGTACGCGGCGATCGCCTACCAGACCGCCTACCTGAAGGCCCATTACCCCGTCGAGTTCATGGCGGCGCTGCTCAGTTGCGGGATGGAAGATACCGACCGCATCTACGAGCACGTCGATGACTGCCGACGGCAGAAAATCAGGGTGCTCCCCCCCAACGTCAACCAGTCGGAGGTCGAATTCGGGGTCGCCGGGAAGGAACTCACCTTCGGTCTCGCGGCGATCAAGGGAGTGGGGGAAGGGGCGGTCGCCGCGCTGGTGAAGGCCCGCACCACCGGGGGCCCGTTCCGCGACATCTTCGACCTCTGCGAGCGGGTCGACACCAAGCAGGTCTCGAAGGGAGTGTTGGAAATCCTGGTGCGGGCCGGGGCGCTCGACACGTTTGGTCCCGACCGCAATCAGCATCTCGCCCTCATCGACCGGGCGATGCAGGCGGCCGCCTCCCGCCAGCGCGACAAGGCCGCCGGGCAGAAGAGCCTGTTCGGCGACGATCCTCCCCCCGCCGCCGGGGGGGCCGCCAGCGCCCCCTCCATCACCCTGCCCGACGTCCCTCCCATGACGCAGGCGCAGAAACTGGCCGCCGAGAAAGAGGTCTTCGGCTTCTACCTCACCAGCCATCCGCTGACCGAACACCAGGATCGGCTCAGGCAGTATGCGACCCACCAGTCTCACGAGCTGGCGAACTGTGCCGAGGGGGCGCAGGTCCGCCTGGGGGGGATGATCTCATCGATCAAGCGGACCAACACCAAGAAGCCCAGCCGGAATGGTCACACGCGGTACGCCAACTTCGACCTGGAAGATCCCTCCGGGACAATGCGGTGCATCATGTGGCCCGAAGATTTCGCCAAGCACGGCGAGCAGGTGAAGACCGAGGCGATCGTGTTTGTCGAGGGGCGGGTCGACAAGCGGGGCCGCGAGCCCAACCTGGTGGTCGACAACCTGATCACGCTCGATGAAGCCGAGATCCGCTTCACCGACAAGGTGGCCATCAAGTTCCAGCGCGAGCTGCATCGGCCGGATGATTTCCACAAGGTCCGGCAGTTGCTGGACCGGCACCCCGGGCGGTGCGAGGTGGTGATCGTGGTCCAGACCTTCGCCGAGCAGAACCCCTCGAATCGGTTCCGGGCGCTGCTGCAACCCGCCCCGCAATTGAAAGTGCAGCCCACCCCCGCGCTGGTCGCCGAGCTGCGGGCGGTCGTCGGTTCGAGCAACGTGCAACTGGTCGCCGGCAAGAAAAAACCGCTCGGCAACAACGGGGGCAAGGGGTCGAGCAAGAACTACGACGGATAGTGGCAAACAGCAGCGAGCCGGAAGTCGGCAGGAGCGCGCCGCGGCTCAGGCGGGCGGGGGCGTGCTGGCTGTGGCTGGGGTTGGGGTTGGGCGGGGGGTGAGGAACCGGCGCGAGGTCGGTTCGTCCGAGTCGCTCAGCCACCGCAGCACGTGCAGCAGCAGTCGCAACGCGTCGCACTCGGGACCGGGGAACCAGTAGTAGCCCGCGGGCCCGGCGGTCACCGGCGTCTGGCGGTCGTCACGCCGGATTCGCCAGGCTTCTTCCAGCGTCTGGGCGATCGCGACGGTCCGACTCTCGGGACCATTCAGGGCCCGCAAGACCACGCCCACTTCCAGGGAATTCCCCTGCTCGTCCAGCAGGTGACATTGCTGCCCGTCGTCGCCGACCGCGATGCCCAGGTGGCACGATTGCTCGAGCAGTTGGCGGCGAAGTTGCACCAGGTCGGGGTCGGAACGGTCCAGCAGCTGGCGGGCTCGGGCTCCCCAGGCGACCGGCACCAGTTGGCAGGCGGTCTGCGACAGCATTGACCGCAGTTCCGCCGTCGCCTGCGGTTGTCCGCAGCCCCACGCGATCCGCAACGGACGCAGTCCATGCAGCAGCGATTGCCAGCCCGCCGGGGGTCCTGCGGAGGGCCGCCGGGAGGTCAGTCGGCCCAGAGTGCGGGGGGCCGGGAAGGCAGTGGCCCGCCAGCGACGGTGCACATCGGCGAGCCGGCCGGGCGCAGAGAGGGGCTCTCCCTGCAGACCCAGCAGGTCGCAGCCGACGAACTCGTGGTCGCAGCCAGAACCGGTGAGCAGCATTCCCCCCGTCGCCTGCTGAATGCGAATCTCGCGGGCGAGAGCTGGTCGGGAGATGAGCCCGAGGTCGACCACCTGGCACCCCATCTGGCGCAGTCCCAGCCCGGCGGCCGCCGCCAGCT
>CAIUHT010000035.1 GCA_903898975.1 uncultured Planctomycetaceae bacterium | reverse complement strand
TGGCCCCGCTGGCCCCGCTGATCAAAATCTCACGCCAGCGGGGGGCTGCGCTCGACGGGGGGTCGAGCGCGCGGGCCGCCAGCCTCGGCAAGGTCGGAATGTGGGCCAACCCAGCCACCGCCCAGCGAACGGTACGCGGCCACCGGGCTGCGGAAGCCAGCCAGCGGCAACCGTGAGCTGCGGGAGTGAACGCCGCACTGTTCCAGCGGGTCGCCAGGTCGCCACTCCACTGTTCGACTCCAGCCGCTACCAGCGGGGCGACATGCCAGGCATTCGTGAGAGCCCAGGCCATCCCTTCTCCGGTGAATGGCTCGACGTAGCGGAGCGCGTCGCCGACGACAAACAGCCGATGGCTCGCCGCGCGATTGAGCCGATGCGTCAGTGGGCCGGTCCCGCGCCAGCCCGAGGCCAGCCCTCCCGTTGAGCTCTCGGCCTGAGGCAGGCGAATCCCGGCTTCCTGCAGAATGCGGGTCACACACCGGGTGGGGTCGCCATCGGCACGCAGTGTCTGCGGATCAACCGCCGCGGCGAGGTGCACTTCTCCCGTCTCATCGCGGGTCAGGCCGACGTATCCACCCCGTCCCACCGCCATAGCGATGGTGCCGGGTGGTGGTCCCGCAGCGCCCAGTGAAAAGGGATCGCGGGGGGCGAGCCCCACTCGGGAGGCGGCGGCGACCTGGTCGGTGAATTCCGCCAGATGCGAGAGCGAGGGATGCCCCAGTCCATCTGCCGCCACCACCACACGGGCGGTGACGACCTGGGCTGAGCCGGCGGGACCCATCAATTCGACGCGTCGGTGGGGTGCCCCTGGTGCATCGGAGAGGACCCTGGCAGTGGTGGGTGCCACAAAGTGGACGCCCGACTGCCGGGCCTGCTCGATCAGCACGGGGTCGAACGCCCACCGCGAGATCGCCCACCCCCCGGCCAGAGGAACAGCCAATTCGCTGCCGCGGGCGTGAACGACGAATTGGTCGATCCACTCTCCCCCGGCCCGGGCGACTGCCGGGAGCAAGTCGGCCTGATCGAGAATCCCGAGCGCCCGAGTGTTCAGGCAGCCACCGCAGACCTTGTCACGTGGAAAGGCCCGACGATCGACCAGCAGGACCGAGCGCCGCTGACGGGCGAGCAGCAGGGCGGTGAGAGAACCGGCTGGCCCGGCACCGATCACCAGCACATCCCAGTGGTCGGGCAGCGAGGAGGGAGCGGAGTCGGTCGGGCTGGGAACGGGGGAGCCTGCGTGTGGGGGGGAGCAGCCGCGATTCCCGGAGGCGAATGGACCCACTTGGGGTTCGGTCATTCGCGATCTCCCACCAGCAGGAAGCGCTGGGGCCAGGTGCGGCGGAGGGTGTGCCGCGTCCAGCCAGCGTTGGCGACCAGCCGCTCGACCTCGGGGAGCGACCAGGCGGCGGCGACCGAGAGAGGGCCATCGACGTGGACCACGGGCGAGCGGGTGACCAGTCGCCCCACGGCGTGGGCGAGCCAGTAACCAACCCGGCTGCGACGGAGGTCGCTGACGATGACACGGCGGGTCGCGGCCTGCCACAGCCGGCTGAGCAGCCGCACCGACTGGGATTCATCCAGGTGATGCAGAAACAGCGTGCAGGTGACGATGTCGGCGGGCGGAAGCGGGTGGGCCAGCACGTCGTGGAGAAAGAACTGGGGAGCGCTGGGTCTTTCCTGGTGACTGGGAGAGGCGCCGGTTTGGGAACCGGCGCGGGCCGCATGCTCGATGGCGGTGGGGCTGAAATCGCAGCCCGAGAACTCGAGGTGACAGCCGTGTTGGTGGGCGTGTGAGGCCAGGCCCCACAGCACATCGCCCCCACCACAGGCGACGTCAAGCACGCGTAGCGGGGGATTGTGAGACGTGCGGGCGAGAGGGGCGATCTGGCTCCACAGCGAAGCGGTGGTCCGGCTCAGGCGGTTGATCCGTCTGAGCGCGGCGAGCGCCTGTCGATGGAGGGCCGGTTCGAGATCGGGCCGATCCATCACCTCGGGCACAAGCCGCCGTTGGTGGGGGTCAAAGACTGGTCGAGGCCAATTGTCGGCCGACGTGTGGGAAGCCGACATGCGGAATCCATTCTCGCGACAACCGCTGACACCGGGAGCAACATGCGTTCGCGGGAAAGTGAGTGCCAACCAAGCCCCAACATTGCGGGAGAACAACCCGGGAAGAGCGTGAGGTCAGCCCGGGCGGGAAGCCAACCGGAGGCTCTTCGCTATTCGAGCGAGAGTACGTCCCCCGGCCCGACAAGTCCAGCCGCTCGGCCAAGATGGGAGCCTCACCGCAAATGGGGACACCCAAAAAAGGGGTCATTCTACTTTTTCG
>CAIUHT010000034.1 GCA_903898975.1 uncultured Planctomycetaceae bacterium | reverse complement strand
CTGCTCTCGCTGCTCGCCGGTCGCACTCCCAAGACTCCCGCCCATACGGTCTGCCTCGACTGCAAGCGGAATGGAACCGTCTGCGTGATGGTTTCACGCGGGATTCCCTGCCTGGGGCCGATCACCAAGTCGGGGTGCGGGGCCATCTGCCCGGCGTTCGATCGTGGCTGTTATGGCTGCCACGGTCCGGTCATCCAGGCGAATTCGTCCGGGTTGCTCCCCATTCTCCGCACACACGCTTCCGACCGGGTGTTGCTCGACCAGCTGTTGAATGTCAATCCGCTGGCCCCCGAGTTCGAACGGGCTGCCGCCCAACTGAGGACCCCGGGACAACCGCCGTCCGCGTCAGGTTCCACCACCACGTGTTCCACCACCCCAGTCGTCGGCGATCAGCCTGGACGCGCCAGTGGAGCAGGGGGGCCTCATGGCTGAACCGGAACGGACGATTCGGGTTGAGGTGCTGACCCGCGTCGAGGGAGAAGGGGCGCTGCACATCCATGCTCGCGGGGGGGAACTGCAGCGGGTCGAATTGCGGATCTTCGAACCGCCACGACTGTTCGAGTCGCTGCTTCGCGGACGTTCGATTTTCGAAGCCGCCGATATCACCGCCCGCATCTGCGGCATCTGCCCGGTCGCGTACCAGATGACCACCGTGCATGCCATCGAGGCCGCCCTGGGGATTGTTGTGCCGCCCGAGATCCGCCAGCTCCGCCGGCTGCTCTACTGTGGCGAATGGATCGAGAGCCACAGTCTGCACATTCACCTGCTGCATGCTCCCGATTTCCTGGGGTACGAGAGCGGCCTCAAGATGGCGACCGACCACCGCGCGGCGGTGGAGCGGGGCTTGCGGCTGAAAAAGCACGGCAATCAGTTGCTGGCCGTACTGGGCGGCCGCGCTGTCCATCCTGTCAACGTGACCGTCGGCGGCTTTTTCAAGACACCCTCGCGCGCTGCCCTGCAGCAACTGATCCCAGACTTCGAGTGTGGACTGGCGGCCGCAATCGAGATGGCCCGGTGGGTGGCCCAGTTCGACAAGCCGGAAACCGAGATCGAGGACGACTGCCAGGTCTGCCTGCGGCATCCCGACGAATATCCCTTCAACGCCGGTCGCGTGGTTTCCACTGACGGACTCGATCTGGCGGTGGAAGACTACGAGCAGGAGTTTGTCGAACACCAGGAACCGCATTCCACCGCGCTGCATTCCGTTCGCCGGGCGAATCGCAGCCCTTACCTGGTCGGGCCGCTGGCCCGGGTCAACCTGTGTGGCGACCAGTTGACGGCACCTGCCCGTGAACTCAAGCGAGAGCTGGGTTGGACCGGGCACGTGAGAAATCGCTACTGGTCGATCGTGGCCCGGGCCCTGGAGGTGGTGCACGCCTATGCGGAAGCTTTGGAGCTGCTGCGGGGCTACCGTCCCCTCTCAAGCTCAAGAGTCGCCGCACCACTGCGGGCCGCCGCTGGCTCCGCCGCAACCGAGGCGCCGCGGGGTCTGATCTACCATCGGTTCGAGATCGATGACGCGGGCTGCATCACCCGCGCCACCATCATTCCTCCCACGTCACAGAACCAGGCCCGCATCGAAGCCGACCTGGCCGCCTGGCTCCCCACCCGCCTGCATTGGCCCGACGAGCTGGTCGCCCAGCACGCCGAACGCCTGATCCGCAATTACGACCCATGCATCAGTTGCTCCACCCACTTCCTCCAGGTCCGTCGTCATTCTGTCCCGACCGGCTCGTAAGCTGCACGTGGACACAGCGGCTTACACCCCGGTGTTCTAAGCAGTTCTCTCGATGTTCGGGACAACACTCCCTTCAAGACCCGCTACACCGGCGTTTTCCGCGAGACGGAAGGGGGCCATCGTCGGTCACCGTTGGCCTTGGTCAAATTCGCTTCAGTACCTTCCCGACAAGTCCGCGACTCCATGCATGAACGATCGCTGGTTCTCAACCTGCTGCGACGGGTGACCGAGCTGACCGTGGAACGGGGTCCGGGACGTGTCACCGAGATTGACGTCGAAGTCGGTGACTTCGCGGGGATCGAGGTCGACCTGTTCGCCTCGGCGTTCGCCCAGGAGACCAGCGAGGCACCCTGGTGTCGCCCGACATTGCAGATTCGCCGGGTCAAGTTGCGGGCCGAGTGCGTGGACTGTGGTCCCGTCGAACTCACTGGCATGCGATTCGTCTGTCCCACGTGCGGCTCGACAGAGTTGGAGATCTGCGGTGGCGATGACGTGCGGCTGCTGTCTTTCACATGGGCGACTGCCTCGGAGGAACTGTCATGACGGCCATTAGTGCCACCACGCCGGCTCCGCTCCCACGGGAACACGTCGTCGTGGTCAATGAACCGGTCCTCGCGCAACAACGCGAGGTCGCCCAGGACCTGCGAAGCCGCTGCACGGCGCGCGGGATCCTGGTGGTCAACCTGGTCTCTTCGCCGGGAGCGGGGAAGACCTCCCTGCTCGAGGCCACCGCCCGCCACTGGAAGAATCGTTATCGCCTCGCGGTGCTGGTGGGTGACCTTGCGACCGATCGCGACGCGCAGCGACTGGCCCCGCTGATGCCCACCGCACAGCTCACCACTGGCGGAGCCTGTCACCTCGAAGCCCCCCTCGTCGCACGCGGTTTGCAGGCGCTTGAGCCGCTCGAGTGCGACTTCCTGTTTGTCGAGAACGTGGGCAACCTGGTCTGCCCGGCGTCTCACGACCTGGGTGAGCACGTGCGGGCGGTGCTGCTGAGCGTCACCGAGGGAGACGACAAGCCGGGCAAATACCCGAAGATGTTCCGACTCAGCCAGTTGCTGGTCATCAGCAAGCTCGACCTGCTGCCCCATGTGCCATTCTCAGTGACTGCCGCAATTGCCGATGCCCGACTGATTCAGCCCCAGATCGACCACCGCGAAGTGTGCGCGGTGACTGGCGAGGGAATTGCCGCATGGTGTGACTGGCTGGAATTCGCCCGCCAGCGGGTGCTGCACGACGCGGCCGCCGCTCGTTCTCCCGCGTCGCCCGGCGCGTCGGTCTCGTGAGGAGAGCGTCATGCAGACACTTCGATGGATCGGCACTCCCAAGTCGGCGGTGTTTCGAAAAGTCTTCTTGATGGCGTGGATTGAGACACACGTTGGCTTCGATCGCTGCTGGGTGAAAGCGTGATCGATCGCATCGTCCTCGAGGGACGCGTCCAGGGGCTTGGGGTGCGGCCTGCCATCGCCCGGCTGGCGCGACGCCAGGCCCTGCGTGGCCAGGTGCGAAACACACCCGGGGGTGTCGAGGTCCTGATCACTGGCGCGGCGGAAAACCGCGCGGCGTTCCTGCACGAGATTCAGCAGCAATTTCCTCGGGTCGTGCTGCAGATCGAGACCGGGTTGCCGCTGACGACGCCGCTCAAGCTGGCCGCGATGGAAGCGGATGCTCCACCGGCCTTCGAGCCCGGCTTGGGACTCGGTGGCACACCATTCGGCAGTGCGCTCGTGTCGACTCCGCCAGGACTTGAAGTCACTCCCTTGGAGGGCTTCGAGATTGTCGAGTCGGAGTTGGGACCAAGCCCTTCGGTCAGCGTGCTTCCCGATCTGGCGATCTGTCGGGAGTGCCGCCGGGAGATCGACGGGGATGGTTCGAGGGGCAATTATGCATTCACTTCATGCACCCAATGTGGTCCGCGGTTTGGCGTGATCCGCGCGATCCCTTACGACCGGGCCCGTACTGGGTATGCTGATTTTCCCCCGTGCGAACGCTGTCAGCGCGAGTTGCGTGACGAGTTCGATCGTCGCTTTCACGCGCAGACCAGTTGTTGTCCCGCTTGTGGACCACGCTGGTGGGTCTGTGATTCGCAGGGTCACCAGATCGCCTCGGGGGAGCGGGGATGGGAGCTTGTCACCAGCAGCCTCCGGGCCGGCGGTCTGGTCGCCGTGCGGGCCTCGGGGGGCTATCAGTTGCTCTGCGACGCCCTCAATCAATCGGCTGTCCAGGCCCTGCGGCAACGGAAGGGGCGACCCTCAAAACCGTTCGCACTGCTGGTGCGCGATCTGACCGTGGCCGAGTGCTGGGGTGACTTCGACCACGCAGCGCGGGTCGAATTCGACAGCCCCGCCAATCCGATCGTGCTGGTGCCTCAACGAGTGGGTGGCACACTCGCCCCGTCCGTCACCTGCGGCCTGACCGATGTCGGGCTGATGGCCCCTTCGACAGGCTGGCATTGGCTGCTGCTGCGGCACTGGCGCACACCCCTGGTCGTCACCAGTGGGAATCGGGAGGGCGAATCGCTGATCACCTCGGTGCAGGAGGCGGACCGCCGGCTGTCTGCGCTCGCCGACCTGATCGTGCATACCGATGCGCCTCTCGAAACGCCGCAAGACGACAGTGTTGTGCGAATGATCGCCGGCCAGCCCGCAACCATTCGGCTGGCCCGCGGACTGGCCCCTTGGCCGCTCGAGGTGACCGCGGCGAGCGAGTGGCTGGCCGTCGGAGGTCACCAGAAGAGCACGATCGCCCTGTCGAACGGGTCGCAGGCGGTGCTGG
>CAIUHT010000033.1 GCA_903898975.1 uncultured Planctomycetaceae bacterium | reverse complement strand
TCGCACTTCGCCAGCGTACGGGGCGCTGCGAATCTCGGCCTGCATCAGGGCCAGGGAGCGTTCTGGGGAACAGCCTCCCGTCCCGGCACCGATCAGCGGAAATGCCAGCGATCGATAGCCTCGCTCGTGAGCGAGCGCCAGGGCGTTGCGGGCACAGTCTTGAATTGCCTTCTCTGAAGACCGCCACAGCAGATTGATCCCAGCGACGTGGATGATCGCCCGATAGGGGAGACGCCCCGCTCCGGTCACCACCGCTCCGCCCAGGGGAATCGGACCATGGCGGGCCAATTCACGAAATGGTTCATAACCGCCCCGCCGCTTGATGGCCCCGGACACCCCCTGCGGCAGCAACAGCCACCACGGAATCACATTGCGGTTCCAGGCGTTGACGATCACCTCGACTTCCTGGTCCAGCAGATCCCCCTCCACCAGCCTTGGTTCGGTCGCCATCACTCGTTCCTCGCCAAGACCCGGTTGATCGCCTCGGCGACCGCATCGGCATGAGGTGACTCCAGCACACTGCGGTGCTGCCCGGGCAATGAGAGCACCTCGACACCCCCGAGTGCCAGCGGTTGCCAGCGCCCATCGGGTGGGTCTCCCTGGAGGAGCCCCCGGGTTCGCGTCCGCAGCAGGGTGATTCGCACCTCGGCAGGTCGCGTCACATGCTGCCGCGCCCCCCGCCACAACTCGACGGCCACCGATGTCCTGGACTCACTCCGCGGCTCCGCGGTCTGCCCTGGCATGTGCCGCCCCTCGACCGTCGATCCCTCGCTGGCAGCGGCCAACGTAGCCGGCGATGCCATTCTGCGTACGATCTCGTTCGGAAGATCAGCACCGTGTGTCAGTCGCATCCGCACCCGTCTCCACAATTCGCGGGGAGAGGAGTGCCCCAGGTCATCCCTGATCCAGCCCGGCAGGTTGGCCGCAATTCTCCCCAGTCGCGATAGCGTCCAGGGTCGCGGCGTGCCGTAGGGCGATGCTTCCAGGAGAATCACTTCTCCCAAGGGTTGTCCCGAAGCGTGCAGCGCCTTGGCCACCTCGAATGCCAGGGTCCCCGCATAGCAATACCCAACCAGGTGCAGCGGCCGTCCCGACGCTCGCCGCCGCAGATGCTCGGCGTAGAGTTGAGCGGCTCGCGCGAGATCGGCGAAGACCGGGGCAGTCCGCTCATTCAGCCACGGTTGCAGGGCGACCACGTTCCAGCGGTCATTGACCTGCTGGATGACCCGGCGAGGGAGTGAAGGATTACCCCGCAAATTGGGCAAGACCCACAGTTCCGGCCCCCTTGGCTCACCCGGCTTCAGGGGGATCGCCGAGATCCATTCCAACTCCTCATCGTGCTCAAGCAACCTGGCAATCTGCGCGACGGTCGCCGACTGAAACAGCCGCGCAACTGGAATCCGCCGACCGGTCGCCTCTTCCAGCCGGGCGACCAGACGCAAGGCCAGCAGCGAATGCCCTCCCAGGTCGAAGAAGTGCGACTCGGGGCCCAGGTTCTCGCGGTGGAGCAGCTCGCCAAAGACCCGCGCGACCTGCCGCTCATTCACCGACATCGCCCGTTGGCCGATCGTGACCGCGACAACGCCTCCCTCGGCCCGGCCATTCCCGGCCTCGAGCGAACCGGGTGCACCAGGCCCCCTGGGGTCTTGGCCGCCCCCGGAGTGCGTGGTGACCAGCGTTCCCTCGGCCAGCCCTCTTAGGATGGCGGCCCGATCGAGCTTTCCGTTGCGGGTCAGCGGGAGTTGTGGCAGCCACACGACGAACGCCGGTCGCATGTACGGGGGCAAGCGTTCGGTCCACGCCTGTCGCAGCACCGGCTCGGACGGAGGCGGGCTGGTCGCCGCCACCAGGCACGCCACCAGGTGCGGGCCCAATGGTGAACTGTCCCGGTACACCACCGCGGCGCTGGCAATTCCGGGTTGCTGGCCCAGCACCGCTTCCACCTCACCCGTTTCGATCCGGTAGCCGCGGATCTTCACCTGCTGATCGGCACGCCCCAGGTACTCGAGCGATCCATCTCTTCGACGGCGGGCCAAATCGCCCGAGCGATACATCCGGGCCCGCGGGTCGGCACTGAATGGATCGGGAACGAACCGCCGGGCGGTCAACTCCGGGCGATGGAGATACCCGTCAGCCACCCCGGCTCCACTGACACACAGTTCGCCGGGCACCCCGACGGGGACCGGTTCGAGCCCGGGCCCCAGGACCCGCACCTGCAGATCGGGAATGGGGATGCCAATCAGGCTGGCCGACTCGGACTGGACGAGCGCCGCAGTGAGTGGCTGATACGTGACATGCACCGTGGTCTCGGTGATTCCGTACATGTTGAACAGGCGGGTCTGTTCCTCGGGATACCGGGCATACCAGGGAGCCAACTGGGAGAGCGTCAGTTTCTCGCCACCGAAGATGATGGTGCGAAGAGTCAGTCGCCGGTCGAATTCGGGGGCCTGGGGGAGCACCTCGAGCAGCTGCATGAACGCCGCCGGGGTCTGATTGAGCACGGTGACGCGGTGCTCGACCAGCAGGGCCAGGAACTCGCGGGGAGAGCGGGCCACGGCGGAGGGCACCACCACCAACCGACCGGAGTACAACAGGGCTCCCCACATCTCCCAGACCGAGAAATCAAATGCCGCGGAATGAAACAGCGTCCAGGCATCGGCCTCGCTGAACTGGAACCAGGGCTGAGTCTGCTGGAACAGGCGGAGCACATTGCGGTGGGTCACCACCACACCATTGGGCTGCCCAGTGGAACCCGACGTGTAGATGACATACGCCGGGGCGTCGGGGGAGTGGTTGAGAGCAGCAGCCCGCCGGGGCGATGTTCGTCGGTCCTCCTGCGCCAAGGCCGGCTGGTCCTCATCGAGGTCGAGACAAAGCCGGGGCGCCTGGGACGGAAGCCGCTGAGCCAGCTCCCCCGTGGTCACCACACAGGCGGGCTGGGCGTCGTCGAGGATCTGGCCCAGCCGGGCGGGGGGTGAGTCGGGATCGAGAGGCACATACACCGCTCCCGCCTTCAGGATGGCGAGAATAGTCTCGACGAGGCTGGTGTTTCGCTCGAGGCAGAGCGCCACCCGTTGCCCCGGAGTGACGCCTCGAGCCAGCAACTGCCCGGCGAGGCGATTCGCCCGGGCGTTGAGTTGTGCGTAGGTGAGAGTTCCATCCGGGGCGACCACGGCGATGTGGCCCGGTGTCAGTCCAACGCGCTCCTCGAACCACGCCGTCAACGACGGATGGTTCGCCCCCGGGCTTGTGTGCGGAGAGGTGGCCGCGACTGCAGTGGTGCTTGGTGGGGGAGCGTCCAGGGTTTGCGCAGCCACATCGCCCGGCGAGGCAACGTGAGAATCAAGACCTGTGCCGCGCTCAACAAGTGACGAATGTTGCAGCGAGGTGGAGGCCAGCAGCGCGGCGCGTTCAGCGGGCAACAGGGCGGGATACTGGCCTAGCGGACGGGACGGATCGGCGGTCAGCAATTCGAGCAGTTGCTGCCAGCGACGCATCCACAGCTCAATGGTCTCGCGCTCAAACAGATCAGCGCGAAACTCACAGCGTCCCACCAGGCCCACCGGTCCGGGGGTCAATGACAGTGTCAGATCAAAGCGGGCGAACTCAATCTCCCGATCGACCGGTTCCACCCGCAGCCCCTCGAGGGCCAGTGCCTGCTCGGGCACGTTGTGCAACCCCAGCACCACCTGCACCAGAGGATTGTGAGCCGCGGTCCGCTCGGGCTTGAGCTCGCGCACCACCCGCTCAAAAGGGACCGCCTGATGTGCGAACGCCTCGAGCACGCTCCGCCTGGTGCGGGCCAGCAGTTCCAGGAACGTTGGCTCGCCCGACAAATCCCCCCGCAAGGGGAGGGTGTTCACAAACATGCCGACGAGATCCTCGAAGTCACGGTCACCCCGCCCCGCCAGGGGGGTGCCCACGACCAGATCGGTCTGGCCACTGTGCTGCGACAGGAAGAGCTGGAACGCCGCGAGCAGCGTCATGAACAATGACGTCCCGGCGCGTTGCCCCAGCGCCTCCAGCCGGGCCACCAAATGGGCGGGGAGCGAGACGGGAATCGACTGCCCCGCCAGGGCCGAGCGTTCCGGCCTGGGAAAATCGGTGGCCAAGTCGAGCAACGGTGGCGCCCCAGCCAGTTCGCGTCGCCAGAACGCCAACTGCCGCGTTGTCTCGGCTGACTCCGCAACCTGCCGTTCCCAGGCGACGTAATGGCCGTATTGCAATGGCAGCGGGGGCAAGCCTGGCTCTTCCCTGCGGCAGCGTGCCGCGTACAACGCCTCGAGATCGCGACACATCACCCCCAGCGACCAGCCATCGGTCACGATGTGGTGACAGACCAGTGTGAAGAGCCAGTCGGTCTCGCCAATTTGCCACAAGGTGGCCCGCACGGGCAGGTCGCGTCTCAGGTCGAATGGCCGATTCCGTTCGGCCATCACCTGGCCCGGCCAGTCGCTCGAACGGGACGCCCCCTCCGGTGGACCAGGGAGCCTGCGGGGTGACAGGTGAAACTCTGCCGGATCACGACGGTGCCACTGTGGTTCCCCACCGCGGTCCAGGATGGTGCCACACAGGGTCGGGTGGCGGAGCAGCAGGTCGCGCAGGGCACCTTCGAGTGCTGCTGCTGGCAACACGCCGTGCAGGCGCCAGGCCCTGACAATGTGATCGACCCCCGACGGCGGTTCCGATCGCGACAGGAACCAGAGCCGCTGCTGCGCGAACGACAGCCCCGGTACCGGTTCGCAGTCGGCCGGTCGCCCCAGGGAAGGCGACTCGTCGCTCGACTCGCACTGGGCTCGACGGTCGTCGCAGAGGGCGGCAAACCGCTGCAACGTCGGTTCACGGAAGAGGTCACCGACCCCCAGGGTGCCAGTGGGCAGTCCCTGCTGGGGATGCCAGCGATTGAGCATGCGGGCCGCCGTAAGAGAATCTCCTCCCAACTGAAAGAAATTCGCCTCGCGATCGACCGGGCCGCAGGCCAGCAATTCTTTCCACAGACTCGCCAAGGCAACTTCAGTCGCCGTCGCCGGGGGCGTGCCCGTCGTGGAGAGTTCTGCCTGGAGTAACTCGGGCAGTGCCCGTCGATCGAGCTTGCCTGTCGCCCCTCGGGGCAGCTGTGCGAGCACCAGCACCCGCGTGGGAATCTTCGCGGGTTCCAGGTTCGCGAAGGCAAACTCCCGCAGTGCCCGTTCGTCGGCGACGAACCCCGGGCGGAGTTCCACAGCCAGCATCAGGTCGTGCTGCAGTCGGGGATGGGGGATCGCGAAGGCGGCCGCCTGCAGCACGGCGGGATGCCGCTGAAAGACCTCGTCGATTTCGCGGGGGGAGATTTTCACCGCGCCCCGGCTGATCTGTTCGCGGGTCCGGCCGGCCACGTGCAGTTCGCCCCGCTCGTTGAGCCAGCCGAGATCGCCCGTGAGAAACCACCCCCGCCGGAGCGCCTGGTGCGTCGCCTGCGGGTCACCAAAGTAGCCCGGGGTGACGGTCGGCCCCCGTACGGCGATTTCCCCCAGCTGTCCCGCGGGAACGGAGTCGCCTTGCGCATCGAGAATCGCCAGGTCGGGCCCGACCGAGGGTCCGACGCTCCCCGGTGAGAAACTGCCCGGCGGGAGGGGTGTCGAGGCGATGATGGCCGACTCGGTCAGGGCGTAGCTCTCGACGACGGGGACCTGAAACACCCGTTCCAGTTCTTCGCGCAAGGCTCCCGCGAGGGCTGCCGAGCCCACGCGAATCATCCGCAGATGATGCCGGGGCAGGCTGGGTCGCTGCCGGGCCTCCTCGACCAGCGACTGATGCACCGTGGGGACGGCGGTGATCCAGCGGATGGCGGGAGACTGCAGCCAGTCGAGACACTCCGCAGGGGTCCAGGCCGGCGCACAACAGGTACTGCCGCCCGAGATCAGGGGACAACAGAGACCGGTGACGACACCATGGGTGTGGAACAGCGGCATCACGTTGAGGCAACGGTCACCGGGTGTCAGCTGCAGGGCGTGGCTCAGCCAATAAGCGACGGCATGCACATTGCGGTGGGTGAGTGCCACCAGTTTGGGTCGCGCGGTGGAGCCCGAAGTGGCGATAAAAAACGCGATCTCGTCGGCACCGGGAGAGGCCAGCGGTACCGCAGGGCCAATGGCGGGCCCGTCGACCAGCGACTCGGTCCCCAGTTCGCCCGAGACCGGAAACCGCCATTCCAGCACCGGAATCTCTCGCTGCTTCGCCACCACGCGGAGCGCGGATTCCCTGTGGGGCCACACGACCACTGCCTGCGGTTGGCCCTGTTCGAGCAACGGGAGCAAACCGGCCTCGGCCAGGTTTGGGCCGATGAGCAGGGTGCCACACGAGGCCCCTAAGGCGAGCAGGCCCGCCGCCGCGTGGGGGCCTGCGGCGGTCTCGATGGCGACCCGATCGGTGGGCTGCAGCCCGAGTTCGGCCAGGCGCCGCGCTGTTGCCCGCACCACCCGCTCCACCTCGCTCGCCGACCAGGCTGTTCCGTCAACAGCCGCCAGGTAGGGCTGGTCGGGAGCGGTCGCAGCCAGGCGGGTCACGATTTCCAACAGCGTCTCGACCGGTGGCAGGGGTGGGGGCGACACAGGGGGCAGGATGCGTGACTGCAGGAAGAGCCCTGCCCGAGATGCCGGGCAAGAGAAGACGTTGATGAAGAGACAATAGAGTAACGGCCGACGGGGGTGCTGAGGAATCCGCCGACCGCGGGTTCCCGGACTGCCTTTGCCCCTTTCGCCGCAATCTGGTTTGTGTTTTGGGTATTGAGAACCCGCCACAAAGGCCCCACTTGCCCCATGACATGGCTGCCGGTCGTCAGGGCTGGCTAAACGTTGCGTTGCCACGTCGCTGCGTTGCCACGTCGCTGCGTGAGCGAGTCACACAGCGGCCAAGTCGCTCAGTCGCCCGCCCCCCCAAACCGGGATTGACACTCCGGGCGGCACAGGGGAACATCCCCGCCCCCCTCCGGGGAGTGGAGGGATCTCGCCATGACCCCATGCGCCGCAACGGATTGCGTTCATGACCGACAACCTGCTTCAGGCCCTTGATTCGCTCGCCGAACCGGCCACGCTCATCGTCGGTGACGCGATTCTCGATCGCTACATCTGGGGGAACGCCGAACGGGTCAGCCAGGAAGCTCCCGTCATTCTCCTGAGGGCCGATCGCGACGAAGTGCGCCTGGGGGGTGCCGCGAATGTCGCCAACATGGTCCGCGGCCTGGGTGCCCGGGCGACACTGGCGACCGTCGTCGGCTGCGACATGCAGGGGGCGGAACTCTCCCGCGAACTCGAAGCGGTGGGGGTCGACACCTCGCTGGTCATTCCAGTCGCCCATCGCCCCACCACGGTGAAAGAACGCTTCATCGGGCGGGCCCAGAACCGACACCCGCATCAGATGCTCCGCGTCGATCGCGAGGTGCGCGAGCCCCTGAGCACCGAGCAGGAAGACCTGCTGCTGGATCTGCTGCTCCCCCGTCTCGAATCGTTCCAGTCGGTGTTGATCTCGGACTACGGCAAGGGGGTCTGCACCCCGCGGGTGATCCGCAGCGTGATTGAAGCGGGCCAGCGACTGGGCATTCCCGTGGTGGTCGACCCGCGCCCCGGGCAGGATTACAGCCTTTACGTCGGGGCGACCGCGGTCACGCCAAACCGCCTCGAAACGCGCCTCGCCACCGGCATCGACGTCAAAACCACCGAGCAGGCGTTCGCCGCCGGGCGGCAGTTGTGCGAAACGCTGCAGTTGGATCATGCCTATGTGACCCTCGACGCCGACGGCATCGCGCTGGTCCACTCGCAGGGTCAGCCGCAGCTGCTGCCCACTCGCCGCCGCCAGGTCTACGACATCACCGGTGCGGGTGACATGGTGCTGGCGACCATCGGCGTGGGGCTGGCGAGTGGCCTGCCTCCCGCCACCGTCGGTCGGCTGGCGAACGTCGCGGGAGGTCTTGAAGTGGAGCGGGTCGGGGTGGTTCCCATCACCCGGGCGGAAATGCGGGCCGATCTGCTGGCCCATTCGCACGCCTCGATCGGCAAAATCGTGACGGTCGACGAACTCGCCGTCGCCCTCGAAGGCCGCCGGCGGCAGGGACAGACCGTGGTCTTCACCAACGGGTGCTTCGACCTGCTGCACGCCGGGCACGTCTCGTACCTGCAACAGGCCGCCACCGAGGGAGATTGCCTGGTGGTGGCGGTCAACAGCGACCGCAGTGTGCGTGGGCTGAACAAGGGCCCCGAGCGACCGATCTTCCCCGAACAGCAGCGGGCCGCCCTGCTGGCCGCACTGGCCGCGGTCGATTTCGTCGTGATCTTCGACGAAGACACGCCCCACGCCCTGCTCGAACGCCTCCGCCCCGAGGTGCTGGTCAAGGGGGGAACCTACGCGCGGCACGAGATTGTGGGCTGGGAGATTGTCGAAGGCTATGGCGGGCGGGTCTGCCCGCTGGGCGTGGTCCCCGGCCTCTCGACCACCAACATCGTCGGTCGGCTGCGGGAAACCGGGGCCTCCCGGGTCGCCCCCTTTCTCAACGATTTCCCCGAGCGGAAAGCGGGATGAAGATCGCGATCTTTGGCCCCAATTGGGTGGGCGACCTGGTGATGGCCACCCCCGCCCTGCGGGCTATCCGCCAGCGCCATCCCCACGCCGAGATCACCGCCCTCGTACGGCCACATCTCCCCCCGGTGCTCGCCGGACTCACGCTGGTCGATCGCGTCATCTCCCATCCCGCCACGGGCCGACTTGCGCTCCCGGCGCGTCTGCGTGCCGAGGAACGCTGGGCCCGCGGCCTCCGATCCGAACGCTTCGACCTGGCGGTGCTGTTGCCCAACTCCTTGCACTCGGCACTCTGGGCCTGGTGGGGTGGAGCCCGTGAACGCGTCGGCTTCGATGGCAATGGCCGGGGCTGGCTGCTGACCAGGCCCGTGGCCCGCCGGCCTCGCAACCAGCCTTATCCGGTGCTTGACGAATACCTCCGTCTCGCCGAAGCGGCGGGTTGCACCCCGCTCGGGCGCGAGATGGAACTCGCCTGCCTTCCCACGGAACGGGAGGAGTTCGAGCTGTTCTGGCGTCAATCGCGCGGCGGACGTGCTCCCCAGTCGGGCATCGTGTGCCTCAATCCGGGCGGAGCGTTTGGCGCGGCGAAGCACTGGCCCAGCCGACACTTCGCCGAACTGGCCCGCCGCCTGGTCACCCGCCTCGATCGCGAAGTGCTGGTGCTCTGCGGCCCTGCCGAACGCGAGACCGCCCGCGAGATTGTGCGACTCGCCGACCATCCCCGGGTGGGTAGCCTGGCCGAGGCTCCCGTTTCGCTGGGCTTGACCAAGGCGGCCGTGGCGGCGTGCGAACTGCTGGTCACAACCGACAGTGGACCCCGGCACTTCGGGGCCCCGCTGGGGAAGCCGGTGATCACGCTGTACGGCCCCACGCATCAGGCGTGGAGCGAAACCCATTACCACCGCGGCGTCGCCCTGCAGCTTGCAGTCGATTGCGGCCCCTGCCAGAAGCGGGTCTGTCCTCTTGGGCACCACCGTTGTCTCGAAGAGCTGTCGGTCGATCAGGTGTTCGCCGCGGCGACCGCGGCACTCAACCCGCGCTCGCTCCCACGCGTGGCGTGAGGCCCCGTACTCCCGCGAGACCGATCGGGCATGAGCCGTATGGATCCGATGCTCCCGCAAGCCGCGGCCACCCCCACGCCACCCCGGCTCGCAAGTGGAACGGGGCAGCACCAGCAGGCAGGGTCGAACGCCCTTCCCCGGCCGGGAGGGGGTTGGCTGATGAGGCATCACCCCGCGCAGGGGCAACCTGTCGTCACGTGCGACGCCGGGCGGGTGCAGATTGTGTCGGACTGGGAGCCATGGCTGCGCGAAGCGGGGCTGACCACGCTCGCGGCCTTTCGCGCACTGCGGGGCGAAGTGGTGCGGGCGATCGACTCGCGCGAGACCTTGCGGGTTGAGATTCCCAATGCCAGCGATCCCGCGGCGGGACCGCTGGTCGCCTACCTCAAGCGGCACGGGCGACCCCGCTGGCGGGAGCGAATTGTTCCGTGGCTGCGCGGGGCGCGGCCCATCCTGGGGGCAGCCGCTGAGTGGCAGGCCCTGGGGCACTTCGCCGCCTGTGGCATTCCCACCATGCAACCGATCGCTTACGGCGCCGACGCCGACGGCTCGTTCGTGATGACCGTCGATCTTGCCGCCCGCTGCGATCTGAAAGCATGGGTCGGCGCGTGCCGCGGCGGTGAGCAGTCGCCCGCGGGCACGGGAGGCGAACTCAGCGAACTCGAAGGCGGCTGCTCGACCGATAGGGCGCAGGATGCCACCGACGGCGAGCCGGGATGGAGCGCCAGCCACCGCGTGCAACTGGGGCGGATTGTCGCGCGTCTCGCCGAGATGGTGCGGAGGCTGCATGCCGCAGGAATGCACCACCAGGATCTGTACCTGAACCACGTTCTCTGGTGCGGTCCGGAGGACGCCGCGGTTCCCGATCTGCGGCTGATTGACCTGGGGCGCGTGGTGCGGCACGCGCGACTCTGCCGGCGGTGGCGAATCAAGGACCTGGCCCAACTGCACTATTCGGCGGCAGGCGTTCCCTGCCGGGAGCAGGTCCGGTTCCTCCAGCTTTACCTGGGTCGCAAGCTGACCCGTTGCGACCGCCCCCTGATCCGTCGCATCCTGAGAAAGTCGGCCCGCATCGACCGGCACACCCGCCGCCATGGTCTGTAGCGGCTGATGATCTGTCGTACTCTTTGACCCGGGTCGCCGACGCGCCTGCGACGAGGCCCTCATTTGGCAGCGTTCTGGGGGCGTTTTTTGGGGGTTTTTGGGGCCCGCTTTTCGCTGCCCTCGATATTCTGCTCGGGAGCGTTCGACTGGCCGTTCCCTTGGGGTCACGTCATACTGACGGCGTTGGAATCTTTCCTGGTTCGAGGGCTGCCCCATGGATGCCTCTCTTCGGTTTCGCCCGCTGAATCGTCGTGGGTTTCTGCAAGTTGGCGGACTGGGGGTCGGTGGCCTGTCACTGGCGACACTGAATCGCGCCCGGGCCAATGGGCTCGCCCCGCGGAATGACCGGGCGGTCATCCTCTTCTTTCAGGCGGGCGGGGCGTCGCAACTCGACACCTACGACCTCAAGCCAACTGCGGTTCCCGAAATCCGCGGGCCATTCGAACCTATTGCGACGACGCTTCCAGGCTGGCAGGTCTGCGACCTGCTTCCGCACCACGCGCGGGTCGCGCAGCATGTCTCGCTCGTCCACTCCATCACCCACAACCTGAGCGTGCACGACGACGCGACCCACTGGCTGCAGACCGGGTACCCGCTGCTCAACGCCCGCCAACGTGGGCAGACGCATCCCTCGCAAGGCTCGGTCGTGGCGAAAATGCGCGGGGCGAACCAGCGTGGCATGCCCCCCTACGTCTGCATTCCCGAGGACTACCGCAGCCACCTGGGCTTCTATGAAGGGGCGGCGTACCTGGGTCAGCGTCACGTCGCCCTCAACGCCGGGGGCGACCCCAGCCTGGGGAACTATCGCCCGCCCGAGTTCACCCCTCCCGGCAGCGTGACGTTGCCCCAACTGGAGGATCGGCAGCGGCTGTTGCGGTCACTCGACCGCCTCGCCCGCGACATCGAACTGTGTGCCGGTTGGGAGGAATTCGACGAGGTGCAGCGCGAAGCCCTGCGGCTGACCACCGGCAGCGCGGCCCGCCAGGCGTTTGATCTGTCCGCCGAGCCTGCCCCGGTCCGCGCGCGTTACGGACACCATGCGTACGGCCAGTCGGCACTGCTGGCCCGCCGGCTGGTCGAAGCCGGGGTCACCTTCGTCACGATCAACCTGTACGAGAAAGATGTCGACTGGTGGGACGACCATTCGAACATCGAGAAAAACCTGCGGGTCCGGCTGCCGCGGTACGACCAGGCACTGGCGACACTGATCGAAGACCTGCACGAGCGGGGACTTGCCGAGCGGGTGCTGGTAGCGGCGTTTGGCGAGTTTGGCCGGGCCCCCAGGATTGATGCGGCGGTGGGTCGGGGTCATTGGCCCCGCGCGATGTCGGCGTTGCTCTCGGGAGGAGGGCTGAAAGCCGGCCAGGTGGTGGGCGCGACCACCTCAGACGGAGGAGAACCCAGCCAGCGGCCGCTGGGCCCCGGAGATCTGCTCGCGACGATCTACCACTCGCTGGGCCTCGACCATCGGGCGACGCTCCCCGACCGGCAGAATCGCCCCATCGCGCTCGTCCCCGAGGGGGAGCCAATTCGCGAGTTGATCTGACTCGCACAATCGCCCGGCTTCACACGCCTGAGGCCCCCGCCGGCCTTCCGCTCCCCGGCCAACAGCCAGCGCAGTGCGCAAGCTCAAGGTGCGGACCGCCGGGCGAGTTGGGCCACTCAATTTGGCCTCGCGAGTCCGTCCGCGAGCGGGTTTTTGGAGTGTGTGTCCGCGTCAACGAACACGCAAATCGCCGCAAAAACAGCCAGGGAGGCGACCTGGCGGGGCGAAACACCAGGCTGACCGCTGGTTGCTCTTCCCCCGTTCAGCGGAGGTTGATGGGGTCGACGTCGACGGCGATCTCGACGTGGGGGGGCAACTTGAAGGTTGCGCCGTGGGTTCGCCACAGCTGCTTCAACAGCTCGAGATCGGCCGAGGCGAGTTGCAGGTGGTAGCGGAAGAGGGTGTTCAACCGCGCGACCGGAGCCGGGGCTGGGCCCAGCAGCCGGGCTCCCAGTTTCCGGCTTTCGATCTGCGTTCGCAGCAGGGTCGCCAGTTCGTGGATGGCGGCAGCGGTCACCGCGTCGTCGGGGCCCCGCACAATCACCCGCACCAGCGTCTCGAACGGGGGATAGAGCATCTGCTGCCGCTGGGCCAACTCCCGCCGAACAAACCCCAGGTAATCGTGCCGGGAGGCGAAGACAATCGGAGGCTCGGCGGGCGAAGAGGTCTGTACCAGGACTCGCCCTCCGCGGGCACTGCGGCCCGTGCGTCCCGCGACCTGCGCGATGAGCTGAAAGGTCCGTTCGCCGGCCCGCAGGTCGGGCTGATGCAGGAGCGTGTCGGCGTCGATCACCCCCACCAGCGTCACGTTGGGAAAGTCGAGCCCCTTGGAGATCATCTGCGTTCCCAGCAGGATCCGGGTCTCCCCCTTGCGAAACGCCTCGAGCGCGGTGTCGTGACTCCCCGGGCGCCGCATCGAGTCGCTGTCCATCCGCACGCACGCCACCCCGGGGAACTTGGCCTTCACCTCGGCTTCCAGCCGTTGCGTGCCAGTCCCCAGGTAGCGGACCCCCTCCCGCTGGCAGGCGGGACAACTGCGGGGGGGCGGGCTCTCGAAGTCGCAGGAGTGGCAGCGGGCGACGTTCTGCTCGCGATGCCAGGTCACCGAGACATCGCAGTTCGGGCACTTGATCGATTGCCCACAGGCGGGACACCAGAGCACCGGGCTGAACCCCCGCAGGTTCAGGAACAGGATGATCTGCCCCTGGTCGGCCAACGCCTGCTGCATCGCGTTCTTCAGCGCCCGGCCGATTGAGGCCCCCCCGCGAATCACCGGATCTTCCCGCGTATCGACCACCAGGACCGGGGGCATTGGCAGCCCGGCCACCCGCCGCTGCAGCGTCAACAACCGGAATTCGCCCGTCTGCGCGCGCTGCCACGCCTCGAGCGTCGGGGTCGCCGAACCGAGCAACAGCGGGACCGACTCCCGACGGGCCCGCTCAAGCGCCACCTCCCGGGCGTGGTACCTCGGGACCGTGTCCTGCTTGAATGAGTGCTCGTGCTCTTCGTCGATCACAATCAGCCCCAGGTGCGGGGTCGGGGCGAAGATCGCGCTGCGGGCCCCCACCACCACCTGCACCCGCCCCGCGGCAATCTGCAGCCAGTGCCGATGTCGCTCGGCGTCGGTCTGGTGACTGTGCAGCACGGCGACGGAATCGAAGCGGGAGCGGAAGCGGCGGATGGTCTGTGGGGTCAGGCTGATTTCCGGGACCAGCACAATTGCCTGCCGCCCGTACGAGACCACTTCGCGAATCGCGCGAATGTAGACCTCGGTCTTCCCCGAGCCAGTCACCCCGTGCACCAGGAAGGGGACACAGATCCGGGCTCTCAAGGCCTGCACAATCTCGTGCAGCACCCGCTGCTGCTCGACGTTGAGGTCGAGATCGGCCTGCCGCTCGACAGGTGCGTCGCCCGACTGATCGACCTCGGTCCGTTCCGTTTCGGCCAGCAGGATGCCACGCCGCCTGAGGGCGGTGATTGGGGCAGTTCCACAGCGGGCGAGCCGGGCGAGTTGCCCCAGGTCCAAGGGGCGTCCCGCGGCCGACAGCGCCTGCAGCACTGCGGTCTGCTTGTCGGTCAGTTCGGGGGGCGGGTTGGCTGGCCACGCCTCGGGGTTGATCCGCACCACCACCTGGTTGCGCGTGCCGGCGCGGTTCTTGACCCCGGCGGGCACCACCGCCTCGAGCACCTGGCCCCACCCGCACAGGTACCGATCGGCGATCCAGCGGGTCAGGTCGAGCATCGCCGGGGTCAGCAATGGATGCTGGTCGATCAGCGCGGCGACCCGCTTGAGCCGGGCGGTGTGGGGACTGGTGGGCTTGCCCAGTCCCACGCAATACCCCGTGATCAGGTGATCGCCCCGACCAAAGGGAACCCGCACCCGCATGCCCGGTTTCAGCCGCGGGCGGAATTCTTCGGGGACGATGTAATCGAACGGGGTGTCGAGGGGTCGGTTGAAGACCAGCTGCGCGCACCAGATGTCGTCGCGATCGACCAGCTCCCATTCGGGAGGGTCGGGTTCGAAGAGGTGCTGTTGTTTCACGAGGCGGGGCGTCGTTCGAGGCAGTGCCCAAGGCAAAACGGAGAACCGGGAAACATCCAACGATCCGCGCAGCGGACACCCACTGCGAGGACAGCCCACCGGCCCAGCCGATGCCGCGCCGCCACAGGGGAAAATCCTCTTGAAGACACCAGCCCCAGTCGGTTCCCTGTCAGGCTCCAGGCAGGATGGCTGTGTCCTGGGCCGATGCGACCAGCGGTGCGACCGTACGCCCCTCACGCGGCACCGGGCCAGCTACGTAGCGTTCGACTGCGATGGTACCCCTCCAGCGGCTTGTCCGGAACTGAACAGGGGAGCCGAGGGGCGGGGGATGCGGGATCGCGCCCTGCCCAGCCATCGCCCGTTTCGACGACCAACCGGAGGGGTATTGATGCCCCGACCCAAACCTCCGCCCCGCGCTTGAACGACCCGAGCCACGTGTCAGCCAGTCCCTCTTGGGGACGAGTCCCAGCCGGGGCCCGGCAGCAGTGCCGAACTGGCCCCCCAGCGAGCGAGGAGGTTTTCACCCCAGCCCGCTCAACTCGGTGCCAGCCTCCCGAACGCCACGGCACTCCCTGGCTCGAAAGGTCGTGTCTGCGGCCCCGATCAGCACACAATCTTGAGAAAACCGGGGAGTCCGAAAGATTCCAGAAAGTCCGAAACGGGGGCAGAGAGCCCCTGGAACGGGTGGGAACCGCCGGAATGCGGGTGGAGACTTTCCCAAAAACCTGCTATACCACAGTTTCCCCTCGATCGGGTGCGGGGGGAGGAGGAGGGCAACCGGGCCCGCACGCCGGACTGAGGCGGAGCGCGGGCCCGTCCCAGACGTATTCCACTGTCTCGCGAATCAGACGGGTTCCATGGCCAAGAGAACAATCAATCGCCGCGAGTTGCGTGACCAAGCCGACGCAGCCCAGAAACGGAAGGGATCGTCCGGCGACGGTTCCGAAGAAGTGGTCAAGAGTGGCAAGGCGAAGAAGGCCAAAGAGCCCAAAGAGCCGAAGGAACCCAAGGTCAAGAAGGCCGCCGGGGCCAAGACGAAGAAGACCAAGACCAAGGTCATCGTTCGCAAGCGACTGATCTGGGGCGTGTACAGCGGCACGATGAAGGAAGAAGGGCGATACGCCTACGCCGATCGCGAGGCCGCCGACAACCGGGCCGCCG